>JAPWVA010000305.1 GCA_028275245.1 Actinomycetota bacterium | reverse complement strand
TTTGTTAAACAGTCGGGCGCCCCTTGTCACTGCGACCTGCGGACCCCCTTTCGGAGGAACGCAGGCACCCCATCTCCCGAAGTTACGGGGCCAATTTGCCGAGTTCCCTCTCCCGCGTTAGGACCGAGAGGCCTTAGGCCTTCTCAGCCAGCGCACCTGTGTCGGTTCTCGGTACGGGCACCGGGGATCGCTCCCCACCCCCTTTTCAAGGTCCCCGGGCATGAGCCGAAGGCCCCTAAAGGGGCCCCCATCACGCCTTCAGCCGCCTCTCACCATTACGGTTCTCAGCGGCCTTAAGCGCTTGGACGGGTCGCCCGCCTCAGCGGGCCCCCGCTCAGCCTAGCCCGAGGCGTCAGGGGTGGGGCCTGCGTCACCGCCTACCCCGGTGGCGCCGGAATATTAACCGGCTTCCCTTTCGGCGGCTACCAGTTGGGTGCCGCCTTAGGACCGGCTGACCGCCGGCTGACGAAGCATTGCCGGCGAACCCTGGCGCTTCCGGCCGTGGGGATTCTCACCCCACTTCGCTGCTACTACCGCCGGGATCTGCAACACGCACCGGTCCACCGGAGCTCACGCCCCGGCTTCCGCCCGGTGCGCGCGCCCGCCTACCCAGCGTCCCACTGGGACGCTGCCGGGGTATCGGTGCCTGGCTTCAGCCCCGACTCATTTTCGGGGCCTCCCTCCTCGGCGGGTGAGCTTTTACGCACTCTTTAAAGGATGGCTGCTTCTAAGCCTACCTCCCCGCTGTCTTAGGAGGGAGACGCCCTTCGGATTTCGGCACTTAGCCAGGACTTAGGGACCTTAACCCCGGTCTGGGTTGTTCCCCTCTCGGCGACGGAGCTTCCCCCCGTCGCCCGGCTCCCCGCTTCTACGGGGGAGGCGCATTCGGGGTTCGAGAGGGTGGCGGGGCGGAGCCCCTTACCCACCCAATCGTTGCCCTACCACGCCCCCACCCTCCGCGGAGGCCCTCCTGCGAGAGGCTTCGGCGGGAACCGGCTATTGCCGGGCTAGATTGGTCTTTTGCCCCTACTCCCGGGTCACGGGAGGGATCTGCACCTCACCACCCCTATCGGGCCTCCACCGGGCTCGCGACCCGGCTTCGCCCTGCCCAGGAGTAGATCGCCCGGCTTCCGGTCTCACGAGCGTGACTCAGCCCCCTTTCAGAGGCGACCCCCTCGCACCGCTGCGGGGTCCTCGCTTTCGCTCCGCCTTCGGGCTCCTAGCCCTTAGGCTCGCCACGCCCGTGAACTCCCCGGCGCGTGTTTCAAGACGTACGGGGCGACTCCGGTCAGCTCCCTCGTACCGACGCCTCGCGGCGTCTTCCTTCGGGAGCTTCAAACCTTGAGAGCCACCTCTCCTATGACCGCCTGGTTTCAGGCTCTTTTCACCCCGCGCCAGCGGTACTTTTCAGCTTTCCCTCACGGTACTCAGTTCGCTATCGGTCTCGGGACGTATTTAGCTTTGGAGGTCGATGACCCCCGGATTCCCGCGGGTATTCCAACCCGCGGTACTCGGGAGAAGACCGGACCGCTGATGGGTTACGCCTACGGGGCTCTCACCCTCTCTGGCGGGCCGTTCCAGGCCACTTCGGCTTCCCCACCAGCGGCTCCCGGTCCCCCCTCAACCCCACATCCACCCGCTCTCGCGAGCGGGAGTTCGGTTTGAGCTCCGCCCCTTTCCCTCGCCGGTACTCAGGGCATCCCTATTGGTTTCTCCTCCTCCCCCTACTGAGATGCTTCAATTCGGGGGGTTCCCGCTCCCTGCCGGGAGCGCCTAGCGGCGGCTATCGCCATTCGGGGATCCCCGGATCTAAGCCTGCCTGCGGCTCCCCGGGGCTTATGGCAGCTTGCCACCCCCTTCATCGGCGCCCGAGCCGAGCCATCCACCAGGCGGCGTAGCAGCGTGCTGACGCCGGCCTTCGGCTCCTCTGACTGTGCTGAGCGCTCATCTTTCATCGCGCTTCAACGAGCGAGGTTTCTCCTCGCTCGCATCATCAGAGTTCGGATGGTCCCCTACGCGGGTGGTATATTATGGGAGGTGATCCAGCCGCAGGTTCCCCTACGGCTACCTTGTTACGACTTACCCCCCCTCGCGGACCCAAAGCTCGACCCAGCCATTGGGCTGGGCCTCGCCCCAAGTCCACTCGGGTGGGTTGACGGGCGGTGTGTACAAGGGGCAGGGACGTATTCACCGCGGTATGGAGAACCGCGGTTACTAGGGATTCCGGGTTCACGAGGGCGAGTTGCAGCCCTCGATCCCAACCACGGGCGGGTTTAAGGGATTTGCTCCCCCTCTCGGGGTCGCATCCCGCTGTCCCGCCCATTGCAGCCCGCGTGCGGCCCGGGGGATTAGGGGCATACTGACCTGCCGTAGCCCCCTCCTTCCTCCGGCTCTTCGCCGGCAGTCCCCCCAGTTTGCCCGGTCAGCCCCTTGGGGCCCCGCTGGCAACTGAGGGCGGGGGTCTCGCTCGTTGCCTGACTTAACAGGACACCTCACGGCACGAGCTGGCGACGGCCATGCACCACCCCTCAGCGCGTCAGGTAAGGTCTTCAG
>JAPWVA010000012.1 GCA_028275245.1 Actinomycetota bacterium | reverse complement strand
CCCGGGGCCTTCCCGCAGGGGAATAGGTGGAGACGACATGAAGGTCACCACCACGGGAAGGGTGGACAAGGCGGACCGGGAGGCCGAGCGCTTCCCCCTGGAGAGGGTGCGTAACATCGGCATCATCTCCCACATCGATGCCGGGAAGACCACCACCACCGAGAGGATCCTCTATTACACCGGCAAGACCTATAAAATGGGCGAGGTGGACGAGGGTTCCACGGTGATGGACTGGATGGTCCAGGAACAGGAGCGGGGGATCACCATTACCAGTGCCGCCACCACCTGTTACTGGAAGGACCACCGCATCAACATCATAGATACCCCCGGTCACGTGGATTTCACGGTGGAGGTGGAGAGGTCCCTTCGGGTACTGGACGGGGCCATCGCCATCCTGGATGCCGTGCACGGCGTGGAACCCCAGACCGAGACGGTATGGAGGCAAGCCGACCACTACCGGGTGCCCCGCATCTGCTACGTCAACAAGATGGACCGGGTGGGGGCGGATTTCTTCCGCTGTCTGGAAATGTTGGAGGCGAAGTTCGATGCCAAGCCGGTGGCGGTACAGCTCCCCTTGGGGACGGAGGGGGATTTCGAGGGTTGCGTGGACCTACTGGAGATGAAGGCCATCCGTTACCTGGACGAACTGGGCACCACCTGGGAATGGACGGAGATCCCGGGGGAGCTACGAGAGATGGCCGACTTTTACCGTACCTCCCTGCTGGAGACGGCCGCCCTGTACGACGAGGAGCTGATGGAGGCGTACCTGGCCGGGGAGGAGATCCCGCTGGAGTTGGTGCGACGGGCCCTCAGGCGGGGGTCCCTCGCCTGCGAGCTGGTCCCGGTGTTCTGCGGCGCCTCCCTTCGCAACCGGGGTGTGCAGCCCCTGCTGGACGGTGTGGTCTATTACCTTCCCTCTCCCTTGGACGTCCCTCCGGTGCAGGGCTTCCATCCCTCCAAGCAGACGCCGGAGGTGCGAAGGGCCTCCGACGACGAGCCCTTCTGCGCCCTGGCCTTCAAGGTGATGTCCGACCCCTACGTGGGTAAGCTGGTCTACCTGCGGGTTTATTCCGGCTCGGTGAAGACGGGGGCCACCGTGCTCAACGCCACCCGGGACCGGAAGGAACGCATCGGGAGGCTGCTGCAGATGCACGCCAACCACCGGGAGGAAAGGGAGACGGCCAGGACGGGGGACATCGTGGCGGCGGTGGGGCTAAAGGAGACCTTTACCGGCGACACCCTCTGCGTACCCCACCGGCCCATTGTGCTGGAGTCCATGGTGTTCCCGGAGCCGGTGATCTCGGTGGCCATCGAGCCCCGCACCAAAGCGGACCAGGACCGGCTGAGCGAGGCCCTGGAGAGGATTTCCGAGGAGGACCCTACCTTCCAGGTGAAGCTAGACCCCGAGTCGGGACAGACTATCATATCGGGCATGGGCGAGCTCCATTTGGAGATCATCGTGGACAGGCTGATGCGCGAGTTCGGGGTGGAGGCCAATGTGGGCAAGCCCCAGGTCTCATACCGGGAGACCATCTCCCGGCCCGCCCGGGGGGTGGAGGGAAAGTTCATCCGCCAGACGGGCGGCCGGGGCCAGTACGGCCACGTGATCATCGATGTGGAGCCCCTCCCCCGGGGCGAGGGCTTCGACTTCCAGAACAGGGCGGGAGCCCACCAGGTCCCCAGGGAGTTCGTCCCGGCGGTGGAGGACGGCATCCGGGGGGCCATGGAGTTCGGGGTGCTTGCCGGTTACCCGGTGGTGGACGTGAGGGTCATCCTGATGGGAGGGTCCTATCACGAGGTGGACTCCTCTGAGCTGGCTTTCCGAGCCGCCGCCGCCTCCGCCTTCCAGGAGGCCCTGCGCAAGGCAGAGCCCTTACTCCTGGAGCCCATCATGAAGGTCACCCTGAACGTGACCGACGAGTACGTGGGCGACGTCATCGCCGACGTGAACTCCCGCCGGGGAAAGGTGGAGAGCATGGAGCGGCGCGACAACTACCAGGTGATCACCGCCTTCGTCCCCCTGGCCGAGACCTTCGGTTACGCTACCGACTTGAGGTCGCTGAGCCAGGGGAGGGCCACTCACCACATGCAGTTCTCCCATTACGGGGAGGTGCCCCACCAGCTGGCGGTGGAGATCATCCGGCGCATCCGGGGCGAGTACTGAGTCGGGAAGAAGGTTTCCCCCGGTTGGGGTTTTAACCCCCACGCGGATAACCGTCGGGTCGGCTTGGCCAGGTGGTCAGGAGACGGGTAGATGGACCGGGCCCACGGTGTTGCACCCGGGAAGGGCAAGGCGGTTTTACTTGAAAAACCCCTTGTCTGCCAGGGATGACCTGTTTAGAATAGGGAAGTTGTGTCCACAACCATAGAAATACCGGGAGGATTGATTTAAAGGAGGGTCAAAATGGCCAAAAAGAAGTTCGAGAGGACCAAACCCCACGTCAACGTGGGCACCATAGGGCACGTGGACCACGGCAAGACCACCCTCACCTCCGCCATCACCAAGTGCCTGCACAACCAGGGCCTGGACGTGGAGGAGAGGTCCTTCGAGTCCATAGACAACGCCCCCGAGGAGCGCGAGAGGGGCATCACCATCGCCATCGCCCATGTGGAGTACCAGACCGAGAAGCGCCACTACGCCCACGTGGACTGCCCCGGCCACGCCGACTACATCAAGAACATGATCACCGGCGCCGCCCAGATGGACGGCGCCATCCTGGTGGTCTCGGCCGCCGACGGCCCCATGCCCCAGACCCGGGAGCACATCCTTTTGGCCCGCCAGGTGGGCGTGCCCGCCATGGTGGTCTTCCTCAACAAGGCCGACATGGTGGACGACCCCGAGCTGCTGGAGCTGGTGGAGATGGAGGTGCGGGAGCTGCTTTCCGAGTACGAGTTCCCCGGGGACGAGGTCCCGGTGGTGGCCGGCTCGGCCCTCAAGGCCATGGAGTGCGGCTGCGGCAACCGGGACTGCGAGGCCTGCGGCCCCATCATGCAGCTTTTGGACGCGGTGGACGAGTACATCCCCACCCCCCAGCGGGAGGTGGACAAGCCCTTCCTTTTGGCCATCGAGGACGTCTTCTCCATCACCGGCCGCGGCACCGTGGTCACCGGCAGGATCGAGCGGGGCAAGATCAGGGTGGGCGAAGAGGTGGAGATCGTGGGCATCCGCCCCACCCAGAAGACGGTGGTCACCGGGGTGGAGATGTTCCGCAAGGTGCTGGACGAGGGCGTGGCCGGCGATAACGTGGGCCTTCTGCTGCGGGGAATAGGCAAAAAGGACGTGGAGCGCGGCCAGGTGGTGGCCGCCCCCGGCTCCATCACCCCCCACACCACCTTCCGGGCCCAGGTCTACGTCCTCTCCAAGGAGGAAGGGGGGCGCCACACCCCCTTCTTCTCCGGCTACCGGCCCCAGTTCTACTTCCGCACCACCGACGTCACCGGCACCATCAAGCTCCCGGAGGGGGTGGAGATGGTCATGCCCGGCGACAACACCGAGATGGAGGTGGAGCTGCTCTACCCCATAGCCATGGAGGAGGGCCTCCGCTTCGCCATCCGGGAGGGAGGCCGCACCGTGGGGGCCGGAAGGGTCATACAGATAATCAAGTAGGGAGGAGGAGCGGGTGGTCGGAGCCATGACCAAGCAGCAGAAGATAAGGATAAAGCTGAAGGCCTACGACCACGAGATCGTGGACAGGTCGGCCCGAGAGATCGTGGAGACGGCCCGCAAGACGGGGGCCACCGTTTCCGGGCCCATCCCCCTGCCCACGGAGAGGCATCTTTACTGTGTGCTCCGTTCACCTCACGTGAACAAGGATTCCCGGGAGCATTTCGAGATGAGGATTCATAAGAGGCTCATCGACATCCTGGAGCCCACCCAGAAGACGGTGGACTCCCTCATGCGCCTGGACCTTCCGGCGGGCGTGGATATCGAGATCAAGCTCTGACGATCCCACCGGGATGATAGCGGAAAAGCGGCGTCGTACGGTCTTGAGAGGTGGGAGAAGTTGAAGGGGATCATTGGAAAGAAGCTGGCCATGACCCAGGTCTTCTCCGAGGACGGCAGGGTAGTACCGGTGACCCTGGTGGAGGCCGGCCCCTGCGTGGTGACCCAGATAAAGACGAAGGAGAAGGAAGGGTACAACGCCCTCCAGCTGGGTTTCGGCGATGTGAAGGAGAAGAGGCTGAACAAGCCCCTGAGGGGGCATTTCCAGAGCAAGGGAGTAACACCCAAGCGCCATTTGCTGGAGATAAGGGTGGAGGACCCCTCCGCCTACCAGGTGGGGCAGGAGATCACCGTGGATATTTTTTCCAAGGGCGATCACGTGGACGTCACCGGCACTTCCAAGGGCAAGGGCTTCGCCGGAGTGGTTAAGCGCCACGGTTTCGGGGGCGGGCCCGGTTCCCACGGAGCCCACTTCCACCGAGCCCCCGGCTCCATCGGCATGTGCGCCACCCCCTCCCGGGTCTTCAAGGGCAAGCGGATGCCCGGGAGGGCGGGGGGAGAACGGGTTACCGTTCTCAACCTGGAAGTGGTGGACGTGATGCCGGAGCGCAACCTGCTGGTGCTCAAGGGAGGCATCCCCGGGCCGCGCGGCAGCCTGGTGATGATCCGGGAGTCGGTGAAGGCGAGAAGGACGAGGAAGAAGAAGGCGCACGTACTGGAATAAGGCGGGGATGAGGCCATGAAGGAAGTACCCGTTTACGATACCCAGGGAAAAGAGAAGGGCACGGTGACCCTCTCCGATTACTTCTTCGGCTGTCCCGTGAACATCCCCGTCATGCATCTGGTGGTCCGTTACCAGTTGGCGGCGGCCCGGCGGGGCACCGCCTCCACCAAGCGGAGGCACGAGGTGAGCGGGGGCGGTCGCAAGCCCTGGAGGCAGAAGGGCACCGGCCGGGCCCGCCAGGGGAGCATCCGCGCCACCCAGTGGGTGGGAGGCGGAAGGCCCCACGGCCCCAAGCCGAGGGATTATCACTTCAAGGTGAACCGGAAGGTACGCCGGCTGGCCCTGCGCTCGGCCCTGAGCGCCCGGGCCCAGGAGGACCGCGTGAGGGTACTGGAGGACTTCACCTTCGCCGAGCCCAAGACCAAGGCGGCGGCGGAGATATTCCGCAACCTGGGGATTGAGGAGGACATCCTCTTCGTCCTAGCGGAGGAGGACGAGAACGTGATCAAGTCCATGCGCAACCTCCCCAGGGTCGAGGTGATCGGGGTGGAGGACCTCAACACCTACGACGTGCTGGCCAACGACTGGGTGGTGTTCACCCTTTCCTCCCTGGAGAAGTTGCAAGGGGGGGTGAGCGATGAAGGATCCTCGTGATGTCATCATCCGGCCCATCATCTCGGAGAAGAGCTATAACTTGCTGGACCAGAACAAGTACACCTTCGAGGTGGACCCTCGGGCCAACAAGACGGAGATCCGCCAGGCGGTGGAGCAGATATTCAACGTGAAGGTGACCAAGGTGAACACCATCAAGGTCCCTTCCAAGCCCAAGAGGCGGGGCTGGATCCGGGGGAGGACTGCTGAGAGGAAAAAGGCGGTGGTGACCCTGGCCCCGGGACACAAGATAGACTTCTTTGAGGGGACCTTCGCCTGAAGCCGAGGATGTGAGGAGAGATGGGTATCAAGAAGTACAAGCCGACCTCGCCGGGAAGGCGCTTCGCCTCGGTCTCGGACTTCTCCGAGATCACCAAAAAGGAGCCGGAGAAATCCCTGCTGGCGCCCATCAACTACAAGGCGGGCCGCAATAACCAGGGCCGCATCACCACCCGGCATAAGGGGGGGAGGGTGAAGCGGCTTTACCGTATAGTGGACTTCAAGCGGGACAAGGACAACGTGAGGGCCAAGGTCGTGGCCATAGAATATGACCCCAACCGCACGGCCAGGATCGCCCTCCTCCATTACGAGGACGGGGAGAAGCGCTATATCCTGGCGCCCTTGCGGCTTAACGTGGGCGACTGGGTCATGTCGGGACCGGAGGCGGATATCAAGCCGGGGAACGCCCTTCCCCTTTACGCCATCCCGGTGGGGACCCTGATCCACAACATAGAGCTCAAGCCTGGGGCGGGTGGCAAGCTGGTGCGGGCCGCTGGCACCGCCGCCCAGCTGGTGGCCAAGGAGGGGAAGTACGCTCACGTGAGGCTCCCCTCCAGCGAGGTCCGGCTGATAGACCTCAACTGCAAGGCCACCATCGGGCAGCTCGGGAACGTGGAACATGAGCTTATCAACCTGGGCAAGGCGGGCCGGTCCCGCTGGCTGGGCCGGCGGCCGGCGGTGCGGGGTACGGTCATGAACCCGGTGGACCATCCCCACGGCGGGGGCGAGGGAAGGTCTTCCTCCGGGCGTCACCCGGTCACCCCTTGGGGGAAACCCACCCTGGGTTACCGTACCAGGAAGAAGAACAAGCCGAGCAACAAGTACATCCTGAAAAGAAGGCATAGCTGAAAGGCGGGGAGGTAGCTTTGGGCAGGTCTCTGAAGAAAGGTCCGTACGTCGACGAGAAGCTTTACTTCAAGATCCAGGAGATGAACGAGAAGAACGAGAAGCGGGTCATCAAGACCTGGTCTCGCCGGTCCACCATATTCCCCGAAATGGTGGGCCACACCATCGCCGTGCACGACGGGAAGAGACACGTGCCCATCTACATCACGGAGAACATGGTGGGTCATAAACTGGGGGAGTTCGCCCCTACCCGCCGGCGGACCAAGCATGGTTTCGCCCACGAGCGACCCACCAGGCACAAGTGATGCCCACCGGCCTTAGACGAGGAGGGGACGGGATAAAACTATGACCGAGAAGGTTACGGAGGAGAAGGTGCAGGTTCGGGCGGTGGCCCGTTACGTGCGCATATCCCCCTATAAGGCCAGGCAAGTGGCCCGGCTCCTAAAGGGGAAAGACGTGGAGGAGGCCCGCTTCATCGTCTCCTTCACCCCCAAGCACGCGGCCAGGATCATCCGCAAGGTGCTGGAATCCGCCGTGGCCAACGCGGAGAACAATAACGGCCTGAGGGCGGAGAACCTGGTGGTGGCCAACTGCTACGTGGACGAGGGCCCTACCCTCAAGCGGTGGAGGCCCCGGGCGCTGGGTCGGGCCACCAGGATCCGTAAGAGGACCAGCCACATCACGGTGGTCCTCACTGAGAAGGAGGAGACCGGGAAGGCGCCTGCCGGGCGGCGCCGTGCGGTAAGGCGGAAGAAAGGATGAGCAAGGCGTGGGTCAGAAGGTCCATCCTTACGGTTTCAGGCTGGGGATAATCTACGACTGGAAGTCCCGCTGGTTCGCCACCAAGGATTACGGCGACCTCCTGCAGGAGGATATAGCCATTCGCAAGTTCCTCAAGGGCTACCTACGAAGGGCGGCGGTATCCCGGGTGGAGATCGAGCGCACCCCCAAGAGGGTGAGGGTGGACATCCACACCGCCCGTCCCGGCATCGTCATCGGGCGCCGGGGAGCGGAGGTGGACCGGATCAAGCGGGAGCTTACCCGCATGACCGGCAAGGAGGTCTACGTTAACATCCAGGAGGTGAACTACCCCGAGCTGGACGCCACCCTGGTGGCCCAGAGCATCGCCGAGCAACTGGAGGCCAGGGTTTCCTTCCGCCGGGCCATGAAGAAGGCGGTTCAGAACGCCATGCGGGCGGGGGCCAAGGGGATAAAGGTCTCCTGCGCCGGCCGCCTGGGCGGGGCCGAGATGGCACGCACCGAGTGGTACCGGGAGGGCCGGGTGCCCCTAGGGACCCTGAGGGCGGACATCGATTACGGGTTCGCCGTGGCCAGGACCACCTTCGGGGTCATCGGCGTGAAGGTCTGGATATTCAAGGGCCTCATCTCCGAGCCTGACCGGAAGGCGAGAGAAAGGCTGGAGGTCGAAGGTAAGCCCCAGGCGAGGGCAGCCGTCCCGGGGGCACCGGAGGAAGAGGCGCTGGGGGAGCTCCCGGAGGAGGCCCCGGCCGATTATGAGGAAGACGAGATCGAGGATATAGAGGAGGATTTCGAGAGGTCCCGGTAGCGCGGCCCGAGGGCTGGGCGCCGGATGGGAGGTCGACCACCGATGTTGATGCCGAGGAGGATAAGACACAGGAAGGTACAGCGGGGCAGGTTGAAGGGAAGGTCCAAGGGCGGGACCCAGGTCCATTTCGGCGATTACGGCCTGCAGGCCCTGGAACCTTCGTGGGTAACCGCCCGTCAGATCGAGGCTGCGAGGGTGGCCATCACTCGGTACGTGAAGAGGAGCGGGAAGGTCTGGATAAACATCTTCCCTGACAAGCCGGTAAGCAAGAAGCCTGCGGAGACCCGCATGGGGAGCGGCAAGGGCAACTTGGACCACTGGGTAGCGGTGGTCAAGCCTGGAAGGGTGATGTTCGAGCTGGCCGGCGTCCCGGAGCACGTG
This sequence comes from Actinomycetota bacterium, assembly GCA_028275245.1. Classification (GTDB taxonomy): domain Bacteria; phylum Actinomycetota; class Geothermincolia; order Geothermincolales; family RBG-13-55-18; genus JACVJK01. The sequence continues at coordinate 4,038 of JAPWVA010000012.1, read as the reverse complement.
GCCAGGGAGGCCATGCGCCGGGCCGCCCATAAGATGCCCATGAAGTGCAGGTTCGTTAAGCGGGAGACCTTCGGTGGTGAGTAGCGCATGAAGGCTAGAGAGCTGAGGCAGAGTTCCCGCGAGGAGCTCCTGGAGAGGCTGAAGGAGGCCAAGGAGGAGCTTTTCAACCTGCGCTTCCAGCTGGCCACCGGACAGCTGGACAACACCAGCCGCATCAAGGAGGCCAAGAAGGACATCGCTCGCATCTTCACCGTGCTCAGGGAGAAGGAGCTCGAGGAGCAGCGCGCGGCGGGGATTTCGTCGCAGAGGAGAAAGAGGAGGAAGAGGTAGGCCATGGCCGAGAGGATAAACCGCAGGAAGGTGCGGGTGGGCACGGTGGTCAGCGACAAGATGGACAAGACGGTCATCGTGCGGGTGGAGACCCGCCAGCCCCACCCGCTTTACGGGAAGATAGTCAGCAAGAGCAAGAAGTTCGCCGCCCACGACGAGGAGAACCGGTGCAAGGTGGGCGACGTGGTGAAGATCATGGAGACCAGGCCACTCTCCAGGCGGAAGAGATGGAGGGTGGTGGAGATCCTGGAGAGGGTGGAATAGTCCACTGGATGCCGCAGCGGGAGGACGCCCATGATACAGCAGGAGTCGAGGGTTAAGGTGACGGATAACACCGGGGCCAAGGAGATGCTGGTCATCCGGGTTCTGGGCGGCTCTCACCGCCGCTACGCCTACGTAGGCGACGTCGTGGTGGGCACCATCAAGTCAGCCACGCCCACGGGAGCGGTGAAGAAGGGTGACGTGGTTAAGGCAGTGGTGGTGCGAACCAAGAAAGAACGGAGACGTCCGGATGGCTCCTACATCCGTTTCGATGACAACGCCGTGGTGATCATCAAGGATGACCTGGAGCCCAAGGGGACAAGGATCTTCGGTCCCGTGGCCCGAGAGCTCAGGGAGAAGAAGTTCATGAAGATCGTCTCCCTGGCCCCTGAGGTCCTCTGAACGGGAAGGGGTGGAAGACTTGGCCAGCAAGCTGAAGATAAAGAGGGGAGACCGGGTACAGGTCCTGACCGGGAAGTACAAGGGGAAGCAGGGGAAGATCCTCAAGTGCTTCCCCCGGGAGAACCGGGTCATAGTGGAGGGTGTCAACCTGGTGAAGAGGCATACCCGTCCCTCCCGGGAGAACCCCCAAGGGGGGATCATCACCAAGGAGGCGCCCATCCACGCCTCCAACGTGGCCCTGGTGTGCCCCTCCTGCGAGCGGGCTATCCGGGTGGCCTACCGCTTCGACAGCGAGGGGGTGAAGCGGCGGTATTGCCGCAAGTGCGGAGCGGATATCGATTGAGCCCTTCCTGAAGGTTTGGTGAATCGGTGAGAGGACCAGAAGAAGAGGGAAGAGTCATGGTTCCCAGGCTTAAGGAGAAGTACAGGAAAGAGATAATACCCGCCATGAAGGAGCGGTTCGGCTACCGCAACGACATGCAGGTGCCCAGGCTGGAGAAGATAGTGGTTAACATGGGGGTGGGCGAGGGAGCTCATGACCCCAAGGCCATCGACGCCGCCATGAAGGATCTGGCCCTTATCACCGGCCAGAAACCCAAGCTCTGCCGGGCGAAGCGCTCGGTGGCCGGTTTCAAGCTGAGGACGGGCATGAGCGTGGGGTGCAAGGTCACCCTGCGGGGCGATCGCATGTACGAGTTCCTGGATCGCCTCATAACCCTGGCCATCCCCAGGGTGAGGGATTTCCGAGGGCTCAACCCCAAATCCTTCGATGGGCGGGGCAACTTCACCATGGGCTTGGACGAGCAGCTGGTCTTCCCCGAGATCGATTACGACGAGGTGGAGCGCATCCAGGGCATGGACATCACCATAGTCACCACCGCTGAGACCGACGAGGAGGGCCGGGAGCTTTTGAAGCTCTTCGGCATGCCTTTCAAATCGAGCTGAGGGAGGAGGTTTTATGGCCAAGAAGTCGCTCATCGCCAAGCAGAAGCGGCCTCCCAAGTTCAAGGTGAGGGCCTACAACCGCTGCAAGCGGTGCGGGAGGCCCCGTGGATATTTCCGCAAGTTCCAACTTTGTCGCATCTGCCTGCGGGAGCTGGCCCACGAGGGCGAGATCCCAGGGCTGACCAAGGCTAGCTGGTAAGGAGGCGGATCGTACATGACCATGACCGATCCCATTGCGGACATGCTCACCCGTATCCGCAATGCCTGCGCTGCCCGCCACGAGGAGGTGGAGATGCCCTTCTCCAAGATGAAGCTGCGCATCGCCGAGATCCTGGAGAGGGAGGGCTTCATCGAGGGATACGAGGTGGTGAAGGGCGAGAGCTTCGACACCCTGAAGATCCGCCTGAGATACGGGCCCAACCGGGAGCCCTTCATCAATGGCATCAAGAGGGTGAGCAAGCCTGGGGTGCGCAAGTATGCCAAGCGCAAGGAACTTCCCCGGGTACTTGGAGGCATGGGCATAGCCATTCTTTCCACCTCCAAGGGCGTGATCACCGATAAGGAGGCCAGGGAGCTCAACGTGGGTGGCGAGGTCATAGCCTACGTGTGGTGACCCGCCCGGGAGGTTCGTACCGGAAGGAGGCGGAGGACCAGTTGTCCAGGATAGGGAAGAAGCCCGTCCCCGTGCCGGCGGGGGTGGAGGTGAAGATAGAGGGGAACCGGGTTTCGGTGAAGGGCCCCAAGGGGGCCTTGGAGAAGGAGCTCCATCCCGACATGATAATCCGAGAGGTGGAGCTGGAGGGCCAGAGGTCCATCGTGGTGGAGAGGCCTTCTGAATCCAAGTTCCATAAGTCGCTGCATGGCCTCACCCGGACCCTCATCGCCAACATGGTGGAGGGGGTGACCCAGGGATTCCAGAAGGAGCTGGAGATCCATGGGGTAGGTTACCGCGCCACCGCCAAGGGCAAGGACATAGAACTGGCCCTGGGGTTTTCCCACCCTGTGTTGGTCAAGTGCCCCGAGGGCATAGAGTTCGAGATCGTCACCCCCACCCGCATAAGGGTGAAGGGCATCGACAAGCAGCAGGTGGGTCAGGTGGCGGCCAAGATCCGCGCATTGCGCAAGCCCGAGCCCTACAAAGGCAAGGGGATAAGGTACGCGGGAGAGCGGGTGCGGCGCAAGGCCGGTAAGGCCGCCGGTTAAAGGCGGGCGCCGCATGGGGACGCAGCCGGAGTGATGAACAGATGAAGCGGATCATGGAGAAGAGGTTGAGGAAACAGCGGCGCAAGAAGCGGGTGCGCAAGAAGATATTCGGGACCCCGGAGAGGCCGCGCCTTTCCGTTTTCCGCAGCAACCGGCATATCTACGCCCAGATCATAGACGACACCGTGGGGCACACCCTGGCCAGCGCCTGCTCCATGGAGAAGGAGGTGGACACCACCGGCAAGACCAAGACCGAGGTGGCCAGGGAGGTGGGCCTTTTGCTGGCCAGGAGGGCCCGAGAGAAGGGCATAGAGAAGGTGGTCTTCGACCGGGGGGGAAACCTGTATCATGGCCGGGTGAAGGCCCTGGCCGAGGGAGCCAGGGAGGGAGGACTGGTTTTCTGAGGGAAGCGTTTTCGCGGGTAGAGAAGACGATCGCGGAGGTAGAATTCCATGCCCAAGATCGACTCGTCAGCCCTTGAGCTCGAGGAGAGAGTGGTCCACATCAACCGGGTGGCCAAGGTGGTCAAGGGAGGCCGCCGGTTCAGCTTCACTGCTCTTGTGGTAGTGGGGGATAGGGCCGGGGTGGTCGGCTACGGTTACGGCAAGGCCAGGGAGGTACCTCTGGCCATACAAAAGGGGGTGGAAAAGGCCAAGAGGAACCTGATCAAGGTGGCCACCCAGGGCACCACCATCCCTCACCAGGTGGAGGCGAAGTTCGAGGCTTCCCGGGTTCTCCTGAAACCGGCCAGCGAGGGCACCGGCGTGATAGCCGGCGGCCCGGTGCGGGCGGTCATGGAGCTGGCCGGTATCCAGGACGTCCTCACCAAGACCTACGGATCTCGCAACCCCATAAACGTGGTGAAGGCCACCTTCAAAGGGCTGGAGAAGATGAACC
>JAPWVA010000304.1 GCA_028275245.1 Actinomycetota bacterium | reverse complement strand
TCCGGTCCGGGAAAAAGCACATGTGGAAGCGCACGTTCTCGGGGATCTCCGCCCAGGCGTCTAAAAGAAGCCCTTCCACTTTCACCCGCGGAGGGCCCGGCCAAGGATAGAGCTTCAGGGCGCACTTGGTAAACACTCCCAAGCCCGAAAGGGCCCCAGAGGAGCCGCGCATCAGTCCTCTAAGGGATGGGCCTGGTCCGTCGGGCGAGAACCACCCGAGGCCAGAACCGATGGACCCAACCCGAACCACCTCGCCGTCAGGGAGTACCCATTCGGCCCCCAGGAGGTTGCGGTGCCCGTAGCTCATGTAAATGCAATCCCAGCCCACTCCCCAGCCAGAGGTGGCACTGGCCAGGGGTGAGCAGGCGGGACCTGCTCCGATGATGTGGCAGTTGAGTCCCCGTTTCATGGCCTCGGCCTGAAGTTGTGCGCCACATACGTAGGGCTCCACCACGGCGTACATATTCCTCTCGTCGATCTCCAGGATGCGGTTCATGCGCCGTAGGTCTATCTGGACGACGTTATCGTAAGTGGGTCCCGAGTACACGCCCCACCCGGTGGAGAAGGCCTTGAACTTGAGCCCGTGGCGGTTGCAGGCCCGCACCACCTCCTGAACCTCCTCGGTGGAAGCGGGTAACACCACGGCCACGGGGCGCTTCACCCACTTGGCCGGGTCATCGTTGATGGTGGGTTGCCAAGCGTATCCGTCCAACACCGCCGGCTCGCGGGAGACGTTCTCCGGTCCCACCGCGTTCTCCAGGTCCCTGTAGGCGGCCTCAGGTATTTCCTTCCAGTTTTCCAAGCCGGTAGCCCTCATGCCTCATTCCCCCTTGAAGAGACCGTCAGCCCCCGCTATCCCTCTGCGCCGTCCATCCCCAGGGGCAGCCTTACCCTCCGGTCACCCTCCTTTCGCTACGGGTATGGCGCGTCTCCGCCCCCTTCCTCGCCAGGCGAAGGTCCGCGATATGGCTTTCTTCGCCCAAAAAGCCCGTCCCCAACCGGCGCAAATGGGCTTCCGACCGGGGCACCCGTGCCTTACCTGTGCCCAATGCCCCCCATCACGCGGGCTCCCTCTCCTCGATCCCAGCCGCCACCAGCGCCAGCTCCACTAGGTCATACACAGGTAGTCCCGCTTCCATCTCCCGGGTGGCGTCCCGCAGGACGCGCACGCACCATGGGCAAGCGGTGACCAGCGCCTCCGCCCCCGTGGCCAGGGCTTCCTCTACCCTCTCCCTCGCCGCAAAGGAAGCTAGCTCGGGGAAGGCCTCATAGACGCCTCCCCCGGCACCACAGCACCAGGCGTACTCCCGGATGCGCTCCATCTCCACCAGCTCGGCACCCGGGAGGGCTCGGATAAGGTTGCGGGGCGCCTCGTAGATACCCTTGCGCCCCGCCCTCTTCATGGACGAAGGGCGCTGCAGCTTGTCCCCCTTCCACTCCCCGAGGAAGGGCTCCCCCATCCTCCCCAGGTGGCAGGGATCGTGGTAGGTGAGGAGGAGTGGAACCTCCTCCCGGAAACGAAGCCTGCCTTCCGAAACCAACCTCTCGAGGAGTTGCGTCACGTGCAACACCTCGCAGGGGAGCTCCTTGCCCATGCGGGGATATAGGTACCGGAAGTGGGCATAACCATCGGCACAGGGAGTGACCAAGATGTGCGCCCCGGAGGCCTTGACCCGAGAGAGCAGGTCCTCGGCGTAATTCTCCGCCTCCCCCCGGTAGCCCAGTTCGTACGCCCGACCGCCGCAGCAGGACTCCTCAGCTCCGGCAATCCCCACGTCCAGGCCGGCCTCCAGGAGGAGTCGGACGGCGCCCCGCACACTCTCTCGCAGGTCGGGGTCGTAGGAATAGCGACAACCCGCGTGGAAGAGAACCTCACACCTCTCGCGGTTGACGTCCTTGAGCGGAAGGCCCTCCGCCCACTCGCACCGCCGGGCCTTGGGCTCGCCCAACACATTGTCCTCCCGCTTCAGGGCATCGATCATCGCCATGTGTTCCAGCATGAGGAAGCCCTGCTCCACGCAATGGGCGCGCAACTCGAGGAGCACTTCCGTGAGGTCGATATCGTCACGGTAAACCTTACAAGCCGTGTCGCAGGCCCCGCAGAGCTGGCACTTATAGATTATCTCCGCCACATTCTCGTTGAGCTCCGATCGCCCGGTGAGCAGGGAAAGCCCCATGATCATCCGTCCCGAACCCGAGTAGGCGTGGAAGTTGTATAGGCAGATGGAGGGACAGTTCTGGGCGAACCGCCAGCTCTTCACCTGGTTAAAGGGCACCCACTTGCAGGAGGAGCAGCGGGAACATCCTTCCATATCACTCCGGTAGTCGGAAAGAGACATCTTAAGACACCCCCTCTTCACGGAAAGGGAAGAATCTTTCGACAAGCCCTGGGGAAAGCCTCAACGGGGGGATCGGTTGACCTCCCGTCCTTTTATGGCGGAAGACTCCCGAACCGGTAAACCTTGACGTCCTAGCGACCATCAAGCCACCCCTTCCCTGACGAAACAGAGCTTGCCCCGGTTGAGGACATGGTCGGGGTCCAGCATGTCCTTGACCCCGCGCAAAACCCGGACCGTATC
>JAPWVA010000303.1 GCA_028275245.1 Actinomycetota bacterium | reverse complement strand
CCCTTCAGATGAAGGGCGAAGGGGTTATACCCTTATGATCGCCATGCATAGTTGGGAACGTTAATTGGCATATTTTGCAAGTTATGCCACGGGTAAGCCACATGGTGGATGGCTCGGCTAGGGCGCCGAGGAAGGACGCGGCAAGCGGCGATATGCTCCGGGTAGGCGCATGCAGCCTTTGAACCGGAGATTTCCGAATGGGACCTCCTGACATGGGTTAAAAGCCCATGTCATTTGAGGATCCTTTTCAGGGGATCCTCAAAGGGGAACCCCCCGAACGGAAACATCTTAGTAGGGGGAGGAAAAGAAATCAACAGAGATTCCCTGAGTAGGGGCGACCGAAAGGGGAAGAGCTCAAATCGAACCTGCTAGGGATAACCTAGCAGGGATGTAAGGTTAATGGGGCTCAGCATATTCCTCCCTACTGAGGGAAGTAGAAGTGGCCTGGAATGGCCCGCCGTAGAGGGTGACAGCCCCGTATACGTAACCTCAGGGGGGCGCTGAGCCCAGAGTACCACGACCTGGTTTAGTCGTGGGAAGTTGGGAGGCACCAACTCCCAAAGCTAAATACGTCCCTAGACCGATAGCGAACTAGTACCGTGAGGGAAAGCTGAAAAGCACCCCGGAAGGGGGGTGAAAAGAGCCTGAAACCATGTGGCTACATAGGGTATAGCCCGAAAGAAATGAGTCTTCCCAAAGGAAAACCTGGCGACAGGTGAGTACGAGGGAAGATGATCAGGGTTATACCTTCCGTCTGGAAACACGGGCCAGGGAGTTCATGATTGTGGCGAGTTTAAGGGGATTATCCCCGAAGGCGTAGGGAAACCAACTGCCCGCAACCAGCATAACGCTGGTGAGGGGCGGGGTCTGAAAGGGCCCGGAGCCACAATCATGATACCCGAAACCGGGCGATCTAGGCCTGGGTAGGGCGAAGTCGGGGGAAACCCCGATGGAGGCCCGAAAGGGTGTTGACGTGCAACTCACTCCCATGACCTGGGCCTAGGGGCAAAAGACCAATCTAGCCCGGTGATAGCTGGTTCCCTCCGAAGCGGGTCCCAGCCCGGCCCACCTGGAGGCAGTTAATGGGGTAGAGCTCTGATTGGGTGATAAGGGGTCGAAAGACCCCGTCACCCTTTCAAACTCCGAACCCATTAACGCCGTAGAAGGGTGGAGACGGGTTGCTCGGGGTAAGCCTGAGCGCCGAGAGGGGAACAACCCAGACCGAGGTTAAGGCCCCAAAGTGCCGATTAAGTGTCCTGAAAGGCGTCTCCGGCCTTAGACAGCGGGGAGATAGGCTTAGAAGCAGCCATTCTTTAAAGAGTGCGTAACAGCTCACCCGCCGAGGCCGGAGGCCCTGAAAACTAACGGGGCTTAAATCGGCCGCCGAGACCTCGGGGCACTTCCCCATTGGGGAAGTGATCCGGTAGGAGGGCGTCCTAGCTGGTTAGAAGCTAGGCCGTGAGGTCTAGTGGACCGGCTAGGATTGCAGATCCTGGCGGTAGTAACAGCAAAGCCGGGTGAGAATCCCGGCCGCCGAAAGGGCCAGGGTTCCTCGGCAATGCGTCGTCAGCCGAGGGTTAGCCGATCCTAAGGTGGGGCGTAACTCGTACCCACCGAAAGGGAAACCGGTTAATATTCCGGTGCCATGGGGGTACGCTTGCGGCAACGCAAGTCCAGTCCCTGACCTTTCAGGGTAGGCTGAGTGGGGCCGTCGCCCCATTCAAGCGCTGAAGTCCGGGGAGAACCGTAATGGTGAGAACCGGACGAAGGCGTGATGAGCTGCCTATGGCAGTTCAGCCGATCCCTGGAGGCCATGAAAAGGGGACTGGAAAGGATCCCCCATGCTCGTACCTAGAACCGACACTGGTGTCTCTGGGTGAGAAGCCCAAGGCGTGTCGGGGTTAACCTGGGGCTAGGGAACTCGGCAAATTGGCCCCGTAACTTCGGGAGAAGGGGTGCCTGAAGTCTTCAGCTAAAGCTGGGGACTTCAGGTCGCAGTGACCAGGGGGGCCCGACTGTTTAATAAAAACATAGGTCCCCGCTAGCCCGTAAGGGTGTGTACGGGGGCTGAATCCTGGCCACTGGTGGTCCGTGAAGCCCGGGTCCAACCGGGTGAAGCGCCACCGAAGGCCGGGAGTAACTCTGACTCTCTTAAGGTAGCCAAATGCCTTGCCGGGTAAGTTCCGGCGTGCATGAATGGATCAACGAGGTCCCCACTGTCCCAGCCCAGGACCCGGTGAACCCACCTGGTGGTGCACAGTCCACCAACCCCCAGTGGGACGAGAAGACCCCGTGGAGCTTTACTGCAGCCTGCTGCTGAGGGATGGTTGTGGATGCATAGCGTAGGTGGGAGCCTGTGAAGTAACCCTTTCGGGGGTTATGGAGGCGCCAATGGAACACCACCCTTCCGCAACTATCCCCCTAACCCGACCGTTATGGTCGGGGACAACGGCAGGTGGGCAGTTCGGCTGGGGCGGCACGCCTGCGAAAAGGTAACACAGGCGCCCAAAGGTCGGCTCAAGCGGGTCAGAAACCCGCTGTAGAGGGCAAGGCCAAAAGCCGGCCTGACTGTACCCTTGAA
>JAPWVA010000302.1 GCA_028275245.1 Actinomycetota bacterium | reverse complement strand
TGGGCCCGATACGGGCTCTACCGGGTGGAGAGGGGAGGGTCCGGCGAAGGGGATGCGCAACACCTGGTCCTTTCCCTGGTCGGGGAGGAGCAGGGCAGACTGCGGGAGGCCCTGGAGAGTTTGGGCGTGGAGGGGATCGGAAGCCCGGGGGTTTCCGTCACCCGGGTGGGTATATACGCTTCCCTTTACGAAGCGGTGGAGGACGCGGGGGGCAGGGCCCTTTACTACGATGGCAAGGAAAAGGTTTTGAGGCAGCTGGAAGGTGATGAGCTTTGATCGGCAGGTGGTGGAGACGGAGAAAGCCAGAGGAGAGGCTGAGGCCGGCCCGCAAGGAGATGCTGGTGGCCTCCTACCAGGATGAGACCAGGGTGGCGGTGCTGGAGGAGGGCAGACTCCAGGAGATCTTCGTGGAGCACCGGGACCGCCGCTCCATCGTGGGCGACATATACAAAGGCAGGGTGCAGAACGTCCTGCCGGGGATGGAGGCGGCCTTCGTGGACATAGGGCACCGGCGCAATGCGCTGCTATATGTGGGCGACATCTTCATCCCCCGGGGGTCACAGGCAAGCCGCCGGGGTAGGCCGGAGATCGGCCGGCTGCTCAAGCCCGGGCAGGAAGTGGTGGTTCAGGTCACCAAGGACCCCATGGGAGGGAAGGGAGCCCGGCTGACCACCTACCTATCCATCGCTGGCAGGTACTTGGTGCTACTCCCCCAGCTCCCCACTATCGGCGTGTCCCAGAAGCTGGAGCCAGGAGAGCGGGATCGCCTCCGGGAGTTGGCGGAGAAGATACGCCAGGACGGGATGGGCCTGATCGTGCGCACCGCTGCCCGGGGGGCCGGGGAGGAGGAATTGCGCAAGAGCTACGGTTACCTGTTGAAGCTATGGAAGGGAATACAAAAGGACATGCAGAAGAAGAAGGCCCCCTCCCCCCTCTACCTGGAGCCCGAGCTGGAGATCAAGGTGATGCGGGACGTGTTGGACTCCACCTTCGAACGGGTGCTGGTGGACTCCGAGAAGAAGTACAAGAGGGTCCGGCAGTATCTCAAGGAGGTGGCGCCCGAGCTGGCGGATCGGGTGAGCCTTTATGAGGGTTCCCAGCCCCTCTTCGAGGTGATGGGGGTCAACCAGCAGATAAAGGAGGCCCTAAAGAGGGAGGTCCCCCTACCCTCCGGGGGCACCATAATAATCGACCACACCGAGGCCCTCACCGTCATCGACGTGAATACCAAGAGCTACGTGGGCAAGAACTCCCTGGAGGACACCGTGCTCCGCACAAACCTTGAGGCGGTCAAGGAGATAGCCCACCAACTACGGCTGCGGGACATCGGGGGGATAATCATCATAGATTTCATCGACATGAACGAGCCTCAGAACCGGAGGAAGGTTTTAAGGTCCCTCCACCAGGAGCTGGAAAAGGACCGCACCAAGGCCTACGTGGTGGACCTGACCAAGCTGGGCCTGGTGGAGCTCACCCGCAAGAACGTCTCCGAAGGGTTGCTGGAGGCCTTCAGCGAGAAGTGCCCCGTGTGCGACGGCAGGGGGGTCATCTTCCGGGAGCCTTGAGCTCGGTTTCGCCGGGAAGCTCACGGGATCCCGCTCCGGGTATCCGGTGGAACGAGCCGGTTCCCGGCGGGGGAGTTAACCAGCGGCCCGGCAGGACCATAGGACACCCACGGGAGATGGCCGGCAGGAGGCCGACGGAGGGGAGCCACCATTACGGGTAAGGACAAGGTGACGCAGGGGGAGGTAAGTGGGAAGGAGGGGAGGAGGGTACTTTCGAAGGCCCTCATCTTCCTCGGGGCCCTCATGGTCATCGCTGGGCTATCCCTTGCCCTGGGGACCATCCTCTTTCTGAGGGCAACCGACCGGAGGTACCGGGAATCCCAGGAAGAGCTTTTCCGCGCCTTCCAGGAGGGGCCGTGGGGAGACGGGGAGGGTCAGAGGGTGAGCATCCTTCCCGGAGATGCCCTGGCCCGCATCACCGCCCCCACCATCGGGCTAGACGCCATGGTGGTGGAGCTTTCCGGACTGGACGACACGGAGAATCTTAAGAAAGGGCCGGGGCACGTTCCCGGCACGGCCCTCCCGGGGGAGGTAGGGAACTGCGTGGTATCCGGCCACCGCACCACCTATGGGGCGCCCTTCCGGGACCTCGACCGGCTGGAGTCGGGCGACCCCATCTACCTAGAGACCCGGAGGGGAAGTTTCGAGTACAGGGTCGTGGGTCAGAAGGTGGTCCTGCCCCAGGACCTGGGAGTGTTGGAGCCCACCCCTGAGCCGACCCTGACCCTCACCGCCTGTCATCCCCGCTACAGCGCCTCCCGACGCCTGGTGGTGACGGCTGTCCTGGCCCATGAGGGCCCGGTCCAGTGAGGTTGACGCCATGCCCCATGCCCGGGTCCATGCGTCCCCGGCGACCAGCGATGCCCCGGCGGGACACGGCTTCGCCCACCCAGGCCTTCTTTCTGCATCCAAGCCCCCTTCTTTTGGATTCCCGCACTGGGTTCCCCGACGACAAACGCGTCGAGCGAAGCGAAGGTGGCGAAAAGGTCAGCTTTCCCTGGCCTACCCTAGCCTTCCCC
>JAPWVA010000301.1 GCA_028275245.1 Actinomycetota bacterium | reverse complement strand
TAGGATGTAGCTACCGCCCCCTATCTTCAGGGCCTTGCCGTGGACCAAGGCGTCCACCACCTTCTTCCTTGCCTCTTCCAGCATCCGCTGGAGGGTCTGGCGGGAAACCCCCATGCAGGTGGCGGCCTCCTCCTGGTAAAGACCCTCCAGGTCCACCAGCCGGAGAGCCTCCAGCTCCTCCAGGCGCAGCACCGTTTCTTCCAGCTGGGGCACGGGGATTCCCCTCGGCTTGAAGTAACCGGCTCGGGGGACCTCGCTCACCAGCTTTGGCTTGTGGGGCCTCGGCATGACGACCTCCTCTCGGCCCGTTCGTTCCAGACCATTCTAATCCATAGGCCATGGCTTTTGCGGGGTCGCCCTTCCCTGGGGATGGGATTTTCGGAGGGTTTCGCCGGAAAGAAGCGCCTCCGCCATTACCGGGGGCTCGGACTTGCGGGGTGCGAGTCAACGCGGCCTGGGACCCAAAGATGGAGGGCTTGTACGCCCGGATTGTAAAATGAATATGGCATCTGGGGAGTATGGCGTCTTGGCGCTTTTCATAAAAAGGCCTGGGCGACGCCGGGATTGGTGGCGCGGCGTGAGGGTCCGGGATCAAGGCGCGGCTCCGTGGCGGTGGAGTTTCTGGCGGGGAGGCACCGGAAGGCTTGCTGGTTCAGCTGAACGCCCACAACATCCTGGAGATCCTGGCCATCTTCGGTTCGGGGACGCTGGCCTTTTCCTCCCTGGTCTTGAGGCAGAGGTCGAGGTCAACGTACCTCTTTTCCCTTTTCTGTTTCCTCACCGCCGTTTGGAAGGCCTTCGACTTCGCCTATCCCACCCTCTCCAGCGATAAGTGGGTTGACTCCATGGGTTGGTTCACCGGCCTGCTCGTCCTTTCCTCCGCCTACCTCTTCGTCCTCTTTTTCGTCACCGAGAGGAGGCAGCGAGAACTCCGGCCGTTTTCCGCCTGGCCCCTGCTGTTCCTGGGGATCCTGCTGCCCACCTCCGCCGCTGGTCTGATGCACGACTCCCTGTTCTGGAAGGTTCTGTACGTCCTCTACTTCCTCCTTTTGGTGGTCATCATGGCGCGGGAGCTGGTCTCTTACTACCAATCAGTTTCCGGCAAGGGCATCGCGACCGCTCTGCTGGGAAGTCTCGTCTTCGTGGCGAGCCTGGTGGCCTATCTCGTGGATTACCTCCATCCCTATACCGACCTCAGGCCCCACACCTACGGCATGCTGGCCTTCCAGGCGACCCTCTTCTACGACCTGCTGTTCCGAGGGCACCTGGAGGCGGAAAGGGAGCACGTTCGCGTCATCCAGGAGCTGGGGCTGAAGGAGAAGATGCTGGAGGAGGCGGAGACCAGGTTCAGGAAGCTGCTGGACAACAGCTTCGACATCATCTTCACCATGGACCCCGAGGGGAACATCCTGGCCATCAACACCGACGCTGAGGAGATCTTGGGTTTCCCGGTGCGGGAGATGCTAGGCAAGGGCTACCTCCGCTTCCTTCCCCCCGAGGAGAGGATGAGGGCGGCGGACGCCCTGGCCCGTGGCTTCCGGGGCGAGAAGATAAGGTTCTTCGAGATAAGGTTGGTCAGGCCGGACGGCAAGCCCGTCTTCTTACAGGTCTCCGCCACCAGGCTCTTCCAGCAGGGCGTGTCCGCCCTGGTGATAGCCAGGGACGTGACCGAGGCCCGCAAGATGGAGAGGGAGCTGGAGGAGAGGAACCGTAGGCTGGAGGAGGCCAACCGCAGGCTGAGGGAGCTGGATACCTTCAAGACAGAGGTGGTGGGGATAGTGGGCCACGAGCTACGCTCCCCCCTGACGGTGATATTCAGCTATGCCGCGGCACTCAAGGATCACTGGGACAAGATGAAGGAGGAGAGGAAGCTGGATTGCGTGGACCACATCCTGGCCGAGTGCAACCGCCTCAACCGCATGGTGGAGAACATCCTGGACCTGAGCAGGGTGGAGTCAGAAAGGCTTTTTCTCCACCGCACCAGGAGGGACCTAATCTCCTTCCTCTCGGAGGTGGCCAGGGAGATGTCCATAACCCCGGGGGCACGCCCGGTGGAGTTAGATCTTCCCTCGGGGGAGCTGGTAATGGAGCTCGACTGGGACAAGATGAAGCAGGTGCTCATCAACCTCTTAGACAACGCCTTCCGGTTCAGCCCCGACGGGGAGAGGGTGAAGGTCTCCGTGGTCCGGGAGGATGACTCGGTGGTGGTGAAGGTCGCCGACCGCGGTCCTGGGGTGCCCCCGGAGGATCGCGAGAGGCTGTTCGACAAGTTCACCCAGAGGAAGGGTGAGGGCATGGAGAAGGGCTTGGGCCTGGGACTGTATATCGTCCGTACCTTCGTGGAGGCGCACGGGGGAAGGGTCTGGGTGGAGGATGGCGCGGAGACCGGGGCCGTCTTCGCCTTCTCCCTTCCCCTGCGGGGAGAGGGAGGGTAATCCCCCAGGGATAGACCCTTCGGATATAATTAACTCCATCCGCGGGCAAGCAATTAACTCCATCCGCGGGCAAGCGGTGAGTCGGCGGGAAGGTAGTCTTTCCTCGGACAGAAGCGCGGACTGAGGAGGACTCGCCTTTCGCTGCAGGGGCTGT
>JAPWVA010000300.1 GCA_028275245.1 Actinomycetota bacterium | reverse complement strand
CGTCTCAGGATAAGCCGGCCCCCGCTGAGCCCCCCGCGGACCCATCGCCCCCAAGCGCGAGGCCTTCGCCTAAGAGCATGCCCCGAAACCCCAGGTGCCCTGGGGGAAGCTGGACGGGCTCCTCTTCCGGTGAAACCCCGTCCTAGGCCCTTCCTGCCACCCAGCGTAATTTCAGTCCTCCACTCCCGCCCCGGGGTCACCCCGCCGCCCATCTCAAATGCCTGCCCCTTCTCCCGGGACTTACGGACCCGCGGTGCCCGGTACGTCGAAACATGGTCGGAACGAAAGAACCCGCGAAGGTGACAGGGCGATAAAACGCCTCCAAGGGCCCACTCTGGAAAACGGGTCCACTCGCATTTCCTGCCGAAAAGCGCCCCTTTTACCCCGGATACCGGGGGAGTGCCCCTGGGGGCAAGGACACGGCCCCGCCTCCTCCCACCGGCGCAGGATGAGAGGACAGCCGGGGTGGCTCAAGATAATGGCACGCAGCGAAGGGGGCACAACATGGGGCATTTCCCCTCAGGCCTCGGCCATCCTCTTCTTCAACGCGGCTATGCTCTCCACCGGGGTGGGGTCGATCCCCCGGAGCAAGGCCAGATACACGCTCACCAGGTCTCCCAGAAAGAGTGCGGTGAACAACCTTTCCAGGTCGTTGGCGCCGCCCACGTGGAGCACGGTCACCCCGCCGGCCGCCTCGCCCACTATCTCCGCTGTGATCTCCACCCTCCTGCGCATGCGGGGCGTCTCATCCTCCGACACGAGGAACACGACCTCCAGGAGCCGGGTGAGGTCGCTTCGCTCCTGAAAGCCGACTATCTCGTTGTGGTCCATCTCCGGGAGAGCGTGGCAGAAGGCGGGGACCTTGGAGTTCTCGTTGAACTGGCATTTCCAACGGTAGGCTGCCACCGAGAGCGCCTCACCCGCCCCGTATATCACCGGTATCTTGCCCACGAGGCGATGTGCCATCTGCTTGGCCAGGTTGCTCTGGGTAGGTGACAGGCGACCCCATTCTTCCTTCTTTTTCCGCAGTTTCTCCACCGCCCTTTCCACCCTGGAGGAGAACCCCTCCACCATCCCCATTCGCTCCAGGACCACTCCCATGGGCAAGGAGAGATAAGCAAGAGCGGCCCGGGGCTGTTTCCCCGCCGGGACCCGGATCAGGGGAAGACCGCTGTCTTCGGCCCAGCGGGAGAGGGTGCCCCCACTACTGGCCGCCACGATGGCGCACCCCTGCCTCATGGCGGCCTCCACCGCCGACAGGGTCTCCTCGGTGTTCCCCGAGTAGCTCACCGCGAAGAGGAGGGTATCGCGCCCCATGGAGAGGGGGATGGAATACCCGCGGTGTACCGTGATGGGGAGGGACACCTCGTCCTGCAAAAGCACTCGCAGTACGTCCCCTCCTATGGCCGAACCACCCATACCGGCGAAGGCTACCCTCCTGATGCCGGCGGAGGAGGGAAGGTCCTGGAGCCCCCTGCCGATCTCTAGGGCCTCCAGGCATTGAGCGGGCAAGCCCTCCACTTCGCCCAGCATCCCCGAGGGATCGCCGGCCGCCAGCTGGGCCACGTCGTCCAGGTTCACCTCGGCCATCTCCTCTCTCCTCCCGCCTCCATTTCCATTCCCCCGGAACCCTTCCATCCGCCCGCCGGGCACGGCCATCAGGCCAGCACCGGGGAACAACGACATCCAATACCCTCGCCGGGTCCTCCCTCGGTCACCGACCCCCAGCCTCGGGGAAACCCACGCCCGGGGCGGGCGGCATGGACTCCCTTCATCCCCGGGAGAACAGGTCACCCACCACCCCGCCGTCCCTGCGCGGGATCCGGCACATACTCAGGCATATGTTAGAATTTTAGCATTATTCCGGCATTCCGCGTTCTCGGAA
Source organism: Actinomycetota bacterium (assembly GCA_028275245.1). Classification (GTDB taxonomy): domain Bacteria; phylum Actinomycetota; class Geothermincolia; order Geothermincolales; family RBG-13-55-18; genus JACVJK01. The sequence continues at coordinate 706 of JAPWVA010000300.1, read as the reverse complement.
GGACAGGAGGCGAGATGGAGGGCAAAAAAATAGACCCGGGCATCTTCAAGGCCTACGACATCAGGGGAATTTACCCCGAGGAGCTCGACGAGGAAGTGGCTTACCGGGTGGGAAGGGCCTTCGTGCAATTCCTCGATGCGGAGAGGATCGTGGTGGGGCGGGACATGCGCCTCTCCTCACCCGCCCTCTCTCGGGCCTTCATAGAGGGCGCTACCGATCAGGGCGCGGACGTGGTGGACATCGGCCTATGCTCCACCGACATGCTGTACTTCGCCTCCGGGAAGCTGGACCTGCCGGGCGCCATGTTCACCGCCTCCCACAACCCTAAGGAGTACAACGGCATGAAGCTTTGCCGGGAGAAGGCCGGCCCCATCAGCATGGACACCGGCATAGCGGAGATCAGGGACCTGGTCATCTCCGGGCGGTTCCGGGACGTTCAAAGAAAGGGGAGGGTGGAGCAAAGGGATATGCTCCAAGACTACGTGGAGCACGTCTTGGGCTTCATCCATCCCGAGGCCATAAAGCCACTCCGGGTGGTGGCGGACGCGGGAAACGGCATGGCGGGTATGATCCTCCCCGAGATATTCAAGCACTTGCCGTGTGAGCTTGTGCCCCACTGCTTCGAGCTGGATGGCTCCTTCCCCCATCACCAGCCCAGCCCCATTGAACCCGAGAACATCCGCCTGCTGCAGCAGTGGGTCCTGGA
>JAPWVA010000298.1 GCA_028275245.1 Actinomycetota bacterium | reverse complement strand
GAGATCGGAGAATTGATCCCCGTGAAGACCGGAAGGCTTATCGTCATCGCGGCCGCCCTCCTTCTGCCCTTCTTGCTTTCGCTGCCCGCGCTCTCCTGCGCCGGCAAGAGCTCCTTCGCCCTCTCCCGTATCCAGCGAGCACACGAAATCCTATCCTCGGCAGCGCCCATGAGGGAGGATCTGGAGGCCCTGCTGGATAAGCTAAGATACCTGGGTCACCGCTTCCGGAACGCAGAAGACACCTTGAAGGAGGGAAAATCCCTGGTACGCCTAGCTGAGGAGGACGTGGCCTCTCTGAGGGAGGATTACCTCGAGGCGGAGAAGGTGCTGGAGGAGGCGGCACAGGAGGCCCGGGGGGATTATGCCTGCTATATAGGGCTCCTCCGGGAGGCGCTGGCGCAGCGCCTGGAGCTTTTAGACGCGCAGGAGGAGTTCCTGCGCACCGTCTCCGACTTCCTGGACGTTCTCCCCTACGCCGAGGACCGTTCCCAGCTGGCGTTCTATCTTGACTCCATGGACCGGATCTACGGTGAGTTGGCGGAGAGGTCGGAAAGGGCCGGGGAGGCCGCCGCGAGGGCGGACGCCTTCCGCCGGGAACGCGGTCTTTGAGGGCCGACCGGCCCTCCACCGGTGGAATATCCTCGTGCCGTCGAGGCAAAAGCCGGCGGCCCGCCCGGAACCGCCCCGCGGGAGGGAAATGGCCGGGACAGGAGGACCCCGAATCTGTCGGGAGCGGCGGGTATCAAATAACGGGCCCCAAGGTACCAATACCGGCCTCCAACACTCTAAAACCCTTGGGCTGTGCCACCTCTTCCTCACTCGGGTCACCGTCGCGGTCCAAAATGGTAAGGGAGGGGATTCCCGCAGTAGGCGGAGGCCCTTGGCGGGCCCCGACCGGAAGCCGTGGCTCGGCGCCCACCTCGGGCCAGGGAGGGCGTCTTGGGGAAGGAAACGGTCGTTTCCCGCGGGGAATCCCGCCGGGGCCATTAAGGAGGTGGGACCGTGAAAGGGCATCGCCATCGGGCGCGAATGGTTTCCCCGCTCGTACCCTTCCTGAAACACCTGGTTTTCCTCCTGCTTCTCTGCCTGGTCACCACGGCTCTCTCTTCCTGCACAGGAAAGGTCAGGCGGGAAGGCGAGGCGGTGGAGCGGTACCTTTCCATGCGGTCCGTGCTCACGAGCGCCCTGGAACTTACCTCACAAGTCGAAAGGGCCCTGCGTGATGGCTTCCCCAGTGCCCGTGAGAAGATCGCCGCCATGGCGGTGGAGGGGAGGAAGGTCGTCACCTCCCTCCGCGCCTCTCTGCGCGAATACATGGATTTCCTGGAAAGGTCGAGCATCATGCCCCCGCCGTCTGAGATACTCCGTCGCCAGGCCTGGTTGCTGGAGAGATGCGCCGACGAGCTGGAGGCCTACTGGGGCATCTCCTCCAACCTAGCCCGTGACTTCCCCTTCCGGGAGAACCCGGCATATCTCGCCCCGGCCCTGGAGCAGCTCAGCCAAGCCTGGGAATCTCTCCATAAAAACCTGGGTGAGCTGCGCGAGGGTGAGGTGGAGCTGAGAAATGCCCTTGGGGAAGGGTGAGGAATCCCCCATGCCACCCGACAAGCAGCGGGAGCCGGGGGGAATACCCCGGCGATGATCTTTACCCGCTTGACGGCGAGAGCCCGGCGGAGGGTGTTTCCCCCATCTCAGGGTACGGAGCGGGACATCCTCGGGAGGCTTAACCCTGGATACAGGCCTCAGGGTTGGTTGTCACCCCCGAAGAGCTCGCTCACCGACTCGTCCTTGAAAACGCTGGCGATGGTATTGGCGAAGATGGAGGCTATGGAGATCACTTCCACTTTCTCACTGCGCCTCTCCTCGGGGATGGGCAAGGTGTTGGTGACGATCACCTTCTTTAGGGGGCTCTGGTCTATCCTCTCCCGGGCGGGACCGGAGAAGATCCCGTGGGTGGCCACCGCGTAAACCTCACTGGCCCCCGCATCCAGCAAGGCCTGGGCTGATGTAGTGATGGTGCCGGCGGTGTCTATCATGTCGTCCACCAGTATCGCCGTCTTGCCCTTCACGTCACCTATCACGTGCAGAACCTCCGCCACGTTATGTCCCGGCCTCCTCTTGTGGAGGATGGCCATGGGCACCCCCAGGTGGTCGGAGTACTTCTTGGCCATCTTCACCCTGCCCGCATCTGGGGACACGATCACCAGGTCGTGCAATCCCTGGCGGGAGATGTGGGACGCCAGGAGGGGCACCGCCGTGAGGTGATCCACCGGGCCGCTGAAGAAGCCCTGGATCTGGCCGGCGTGAAGGTCCATGGTGAGGATGCGGTCGGCACCCGCTACCTTGAGCAGATCGGCTATCAACCGGGCACTGATGGGCTCGCGGGCCAACGTCTTCTTATCCTGCCGGGAGTAGCCGTAATAGGGAATCACGGCGGAGATCCTCTTGGCCGAGGCCCGGTGCAAGGCGTCGATCATGAGGAGGAGCTCCATGATGTGCATGTTCACTGGGTCGGAGCAGGTCTGGATGACGAAGGCATCGGCCCCCCGCACGCTCTCCAGGTAGCGGACGTACAGCTCGCCGTTGCTGAAG
>JAPWVA010000299.1 GCA_028275245.1 Actinomycetota bacterium | reverse complement strand
GGCTACCCGGAGGTGGAGGACGTGAGAGTGGGGCGATACATTATCCTGCGCCTCGGGGACGGCTCCAGCCGGGAGCGGGTGGACGAGATGTGTCGGCGGCTCCTGGCCAACCCCGTCATCGAGGATTACGAGATAAGCTGGGGTGATTGAAAACCCGTCGGTAGCGGTGAGGTTGCTAGGCAAGGTGTATGGGAAATGAGATTCGGAGTGGTGGTCTTTCCGGGATCCAACTGCGAGGCGGATTGCTTCTACGTGTTGCGAGACGTGCTGGGGGCCGAGGTGGATTATGTATGGCATGGGGAGACGTGCCTCGGCCGTTATGACTGCCTGGTCCTCCCGGGTGGCTTCTCTTATGGCGACTACCTCCGGGCGGGGGCCATAGCCCGCTTCAGCCCAGTGATGGAAGCCTTGGCGGAATTCGCCGAGAGGGGAGGCTTCGTCATCGGTATATGCAACGGTTTCCAGGTGCTTTTGGAGGCGGGCCTTCTTCCGGGGGCCATGCTCTGGAACGAGAGCCTGCGTTTCGTGTGCCGCTTCGTGCACCTACGCTTGGAAAACGATTCCACACCTTGGACCCATCTAGGGAAAAGGGGGCAGGTTTTGCGCATCCCCATTGCCCACCAGCAGGGTAATTATTTCGCGGACGATCGAACCCTGGATGAGTTGGAAAAAAGCGGAAGGGTCATCTTGAGGTACAGCGAGCCCACGGGAGAGGTGACCCGGGAGGCCAACCCCAACGGCTCCGCGCGAAACATCGCCGGCATCTGCAACGAGGGGTTCAACGTCTTCGGGTTGATGCCTCACCCCGAAAGGGCTTCCGAGGAGGTGCTGGGAAGCACCGACGGGCTGGTGATATGGCGCTCCGTCATGGAGTATGCCCGCTGAATCGGTGTAGTGTTGTTTTGCCCCGCCTTTCCCGGGCGATATCGGAGGGGGAGGTAAACCCTGATGGCGGAACTTTACGAGGAGCTGGGTCTTACTGAGAGCGAATACCGGGACATAGTACGCATCCTGGGACGGGAGCCCAACAAGGTGGAGCTGGGTATGTATTCCCTGATGTGGAGCGAGCATTGCTCCTACAAGAGCTCCCGGACAGTGCTGGCCCAACTCCCCACCCGCGCGTCCTACGTCCTGCAGGGGCCGGGGGAGAACGCAGGGGTGATCGACATAGGCGACGGGCTGGCCTTGGCCTTCAAGATGGAATCCCACAACCACCCCAGCGCCGTGGAGCCCTACCAGGGGGCGGCCACGGGGGTTGGGGGTATCGTAAGGGACATCTTCACCATGGGTGCCCGACCCATCGCCTGCCTGGACCCATTGCGTTTCGGTGATCCCACCAAGCGGAGGACCCGCTATCTCCTCGCCGGAGTGGTGTCAGGCATCGCGGGATATGGCAACTGCATAGGGGTCCCCACGGTGGGCGGCGACTTGTACTTTGACGAGTGCTATGACGAGAATCCTCTGGTGAACGTGATGTGCCTGGGCATCCTGCCCAAGGAGAGGCTGGTGCGGGGCGTGGCTAGGGGAGTGGGCAACGCGGTGGTGCTCATCGGCAACCGCACCGGCCGGGATGGCATCGGGGGGGCCTCTATCCTGGCCTCCCAGGAGTTCGATGAGAGGTCAGAGGAGAAAAGGCCCAGTGTTCAGGTGGGGGACCCCTTCACGGAAAAGCTGCTCATCGAGGCCTGCCTGGAGCTCCTGGACCGCGGGCTCATCCTTGGCCTGCAGGACTTGGGTGCGGCGGGCCTGAGCTGCGCCTGCTCGGAGACGGCCGCCAGAGGTGGCGTGGGGATGCGCATCCATCTGGATAGGGTTCCCCTGCGGGAGGAGATGGAACCCTTCGAGATCGTCATCTCCGAGTCCCAGGAGAGGATGCTGGCGGTGGCGGAGCCGGTGAAGGTGAAGGAGGTCATAGCGGTCTGCGAGAAATGGGGACTCAGCGCGGTGGTCATAGGGGAGGTCATCGAGGGGGACACCCTTGAGGTCTATTGGTATGGCGAGAAGGTGGCCGAGGTGCCTCCCTCCACCCTGGCCTCTGGTCCGGTCTACGACCGGCCCGCCGAAAGGCCCACCTACCTCGATCGGGTGGCCCGGGACGACCTCTCCACACTCCAGCACCCGGAGGACATGGAAGAAGTGCTGATCCGCCTCCTCACCTCCCCCAACCTATGCAGCCGCCGCTGGGTTTACGAGCAGTACGATCACATGGTGCAGCTAAATACCGTGGTCTACCCCGGCTCCGACGCTGCGGTCCTCCGAGTCAAGGGGACGGGCAAGGGTATCGCCGTGTCCTGCGACGGAAATTCCCGATACGTTTACCTCGATCCCTATCTCGGGACCCAGATAGCGGTGGCGGAGGCGGCCAGGAACGTGGTGGCTTCCGGAGGCGTTCCCATGGCCCTCACTAACTGCCTGAACTTCGGCAGCCCGGAAAGACCGGACATATTCTACCAATTCAAGGAGGCGGTAAGGGGCCTCGCCGATGCCGCCCGCGCCCTCGAGATACCGGTGGTCAGCGGGAACGTGAGCTTCTACAACGAGTCCTTCGGGATGGCCATCTACCCCACCCCGGTGATCGGCATGGTGGGTCTT
>JAPWVA010000297.1 GCA_028275245.1 Actinomycetota bacterium | reverse complement strand
TGGTCACCCCCCTGGGGGTGGGGGGGTGCATAGGCATCTCCTATGCCGCCTCCTCCCTAGGGTGGAGCCCCGCCCTCAGCGGCGCCCTTTTCGGCTTCCTCCTCACCCTGGCGCTGGTGGGGGCAACAGCCTTCTTGTTGGGGAAAGAATACCTATGGCCACTGCGTGAGCTGGCATCGGTGATCTCCCGGATGATCCAGAAGGACTTCACCACCAGGGCTAAGGTGGCCAAGGGCGGAATGATAGGCGAGTTCGCAGAGGCGGTGAACGGGCTGGCGGACACATTGAGGAAGGTCATAACCGAGCAGGCCGAGATGGCCGATCAACTCACCTCCGCCAGCGAGATGATGTCCAGCGTGTCCCGGGAGACCACCAACACCGCCCAGGACACCACCAACACGGTAGCCCAGCTGGCCAAAGGGGCCGAGGAACAGGTGAACAACATCGTAAAGGCCCAGTCCATGGTCAACGAGATCGTGCAGGAGATCTCCCAGGTGGCCGAAAGGTCCCAGGAGGCCAGCGGTTTCGCGGGACTGGCCCGGGAGACGGTGGAAAAGGGCGTCATGGCGGTGAGGCGGGTCACCGAGAAAATGAGGGAGATCAAGGAGAAGGTGGACGCCTCCGCCAGCGTGGTGAGGGAGCTGGGGGAGCATTCGGCCCAGATAGAGCTGATAGTGGACGTCATCACCAGCATCGCCGACCAGACCAACCTGCTGGCGCTCAATGCGGCCATAGAGGCAGCCCGGGCGGGCGAGCAGGGCCGCGGCTTCGCCGTGGTGGCAGGGGAAGTGCGCAGCCTGGCCGAGGGGTCGGCCAAGGCGGCATCCCAGATCGCCAACCTGGTCAGGGAGATCCAGAGGGGAATAGAACAGACCATCCAGGGGATGGAGGGCGGTACCCGGGAGGCGGAGGAGGGCAATATCGTGGTCCTGGAGGCCCAGTCCATGCTGGAGGAGATAAGAAAGGCTTCCAACAGCATCGCCGAGAGGGTAAACGAGATCTATCTGGCCACCCAGAGCATGAGGGAGAGGAGCGACAAGGTCATCGAAGCCATGGCCACGGTGGCGGGCATATCGCAGGAATCCGCGGCCTCCACCGAGGAGGTGTCGGCCTCCATCGAGGAGCTCACCGCGGCCATGCAGGAGGTGACGGCGACCGCCCAGGAGTTGGAGGAGCTGGCCACGAAGCTGAAGGAACTGCAAAGGGAATTCCGGATATGAGACCCGTAGGACCACGAGACTTTGGTGGGGTTCCCGGTGAAGGGAAGCCACCGGCGAAGACCCTCAAAGGCAGACGATCCCATGACGACAAATATTTAGGAAGGTAAAGCCGGAGGGATGGCGAGATGTCGGAGAGGGCTAGGCCCATCACGGCGGAAAGGCAGCTGGTGGTCTTCTCCCTGGGCAGGGAGGAGTTCGCCGTGGACGTCAACCAGGTTAGGGAGATCATCCGCATGGAGGAGATCACCAGGATGCCGAAAAGCCCTCCCTTCGTGGAGGGAATCATCAATCTCCGGGGACAGATAATCGCCGTCATCGACCTGGCCAAGAGGCTCAACCTCCCCTCCACTGAGAGGACGGATGCTCACCGCATCGTGGTGGTGGAGACGGAGGACCTCAAGGTGGGGATGATAGTGGACTCCGTGTCAGAGGTGACGAGCGTAGCTGAGGAAGAGATCGAGCCGCCCCCCACCCTGGCCTCCGATGCAACCACCCCCTTCATCCTGGGGGTGGTGAAAAGGGACAAGCGGCTCATCATACTCCTGGACCTTTCCAAGTTGCTTTCTCTCGAGGAGATCGCCGAGCTCAGCTTCTGAGGAGGTAAGGAGAGGGGATGAAAAAGCAAGAGAAAACGGAAAGGACCGCCCCGACGGTCATGATCGTCGACGACGCGCTCTTCATGCGCATGATGATCCGGGACATTCTCTCCAAGGACGGCTTCGAGGTGGTCGCGGAGGCGGAAAACGGGATCGAGGCGGTGGAGAAGTACAAGGAAACGAGGCCGGACATCGTGACCATGGACATCGTGATGCCGGAGATGGACGGCATCGAGGCGGTCCGCCAGATCATGAAAATCGACCCCAATGCCCGCATCCTCATGTGCAGCGCCATGGGACAACAGCCCCTGGTGGTGGAAGCGTTGGAGGCGGGGGCCAAGGATTTCATCATCAAGCCCTTTCAGCCTTCCAAGGTCATAGAGGCCGTGGAGAAGGCCCTCAAAGAATAGGGGTGCCCCACCTGAGCGGCAGGGGTGGAGGTGGAGGGATTGTCCCATAGCAAGATCCGCGTTCTCGTCGTCGACGATTCCGCCCTGGTGAGGAAACTCCTCCGCGACATACTGCTCTCCGATCCCGAGCTGGAAGTGGCGGGCATGGCCTCCAACGGTATAGAGGCCATAAGGGCGGTGGCGGAGCTCAAGCCGGACGTGGTCACCATGGACATCCACATGCCGGAGATGGACGGCATAACCGCACTGGAATTCATCATGAGGAAAAACCCGGTCCCGGTGGTGGTGTTGAGCGCCCTGGCTCAAAAGGGCGCCGCCCCCACCCTGAGGGCCCTGGAGCTGGGGGCGGTGGATTTCGTGACCAAGCCTTCCCATTTCCCATCGGCAGTGAGGGAAGTGAGG
>JAPWVA010000296.1 GCA_028275245.1 Actinomycetota bacterium | reverse complement strand
GTGGTGACCTTCATGCACATGTCGCCACAGAAGGCCTTAGCGTAGGAGGATTCCAGGGAGCAGGGCATCAGCTTGGATGCCTTCCAGGCGGCCAGCATGTACAGCCTGCGGCCCGCCTCGATGTTCATAGCCATGTCGGCGAGCATGAAGGCTATGGCCTGCTGGGCGATGATGGGACGGCCGAACTGCACCCTCTCCTTGGCGTACTTGAGGGCCTCCTCGAAAGCGGCCCGGGCTACGCCCACCGCCCCCGAGGCCACACCGGCCCTGGTCATGTCCAGGGTGACCATGACGTTGTAGAACCCCTGTCCCATGGGGACGAAGAGGTTCTCCTTGGGGACCTTCACGTTATCGAAGATGACCTCGGTGGTGTTGGAGGCGCGGATGCCCATCTTGTCCTCTTTCTTGCCGATGGACACGCCCTCGTAGCTACGCTCCACCACCACCGCTGCGATGCCGCCGTACTTCTTCTCCTTGTCGAAGGTGCAGAACACGCTGTAGAAATCGGCGATCCCCCCGTTGGTGATGAAGCACTTCTGGCCGTTCACCACGTAATGGTCGCCCTCGTCCTTGATGGTGGTGGATATGCTCGCCGCGTCGGAGCCGGCGCCAGGCTCGGTGAGGCAGAAGGCGGCGAACTTGGGGTTGTCGGGATCGGTCAGGCGCGGGAAGTACTTGTGCTTGAGCTCCTCGCTGGCGGCGATCATCATGGGGGTGGTGGCCAAGTTGTTGGCGCCCAGGGTGGTGCCTATGCCGGCGCAACCCCAGAAGATCTCCTCGTTGACGATGGCCGCGCTCAGCTGATCCAGCCCGCCCCCTCCGTACTCCTCGGGAATGGCGCTGGCGGTGAGCCCGGCGGCAGCGGCCTTCTTGATGAGCTCGTCGGGGATGGTGCCCGTCTTGTCGCACTCAAGGCATATGGGTCTGATCTCGTTGAGTGCGAACTCGTGGGCCATCTTCGCCGCTGCCTTCTGTTCCTCGGTGAGTTCGAAGTCGACCATCTGCTGCTACCTCCTTACTCCTCTAGCTTTACCACTGCCTCTATCCGCCTCGGGGAAAGATCGGGCGGTCGCTGCCCGCTATCTGCCAACGAACTTCGCCTTACCCGGGCCCTGCTCCAGGAAGGTCCTCATGCCTATCTTCTGATCCTCACTGGCGAAGCAGATGCTGAAGGCTTGTGCCTCGATGATCAACCCTTCCTCGATGGAGCATTCCATCCCTTTGTTGATGGCTTTCTTGGCCATAGCCAAGGCCACCGCTGGTCCTTTGGCATAGCGGGAGGCCACCTTGCGGGCATACTCGATCACGGATTCCTCGCCGGTGACCACCTTCTGCACCAGGCCCATCTCCAGGCATTCCTGGGCGGAATAGAACCTGCCGGAGTATATCATCTCCTTGGCCTTGGCTGGCCCTATCAGGCGGGGAAGCCTCTGGGTGCCGCCCGCCCCGGGTATGATGCCTAGGAGGATCTCGGGCTGCCCTATCTGGGCGTTTTCATGAGCGAAACGGAAATCGCAACAGAGGGCCAGCTCACAACCACCACCCAGGGCATAGCCGTTTATGGCAGCGATGACCGGCTTGGGTATGTTCTCCACTCTGGTGAAGGCCTCCTGGGCCACCCGGATGAACTTGTTAATCTCCACCGCGTTGGCCTCCACCATCTGCTTGATATCGGCGCCGGCGGCGAAGTTCTTCTCGCCCCCGGTGATCACCACGGCCCTCACCGCGTCATCAGCGGTGAGCTCCTCCGCGCAGCTTCCGATTTGCATGAACAGGTCTGCGTTAAGGGGATTGAGGGGGGGTCGGTTGAGGGTGACCGTGGCGACTCCATCCGCCACTTCGACTATTAGGAGGTCGTATTCATAAGCCATCTTTCACCTTCCTTCTCGAAACAGCCTGAAGCCGCCGGATCTCGTGAGTGGGGAAATGTGTGAGGGTATACACCTCCTCGACCTGCCCTCGTGGGCGCTGCGTCCTTCCTGCCGTTTTTCCTGCGAGCATGCTTCATCGACGTTGAAAAGATTATCACCTGACGTAGGGGGCGTCAATAAACCGGCGGTGTTAAAGGACGTCCACCGCCCGGGCATGACACCACAGACTTCCGAAGTTGACGTTTCTTGAAAATGGTCCTTATCCCCGGTTCAGGGTCCCGGGATCCCCAGGCACCAGCGGCCTCGTCCACCCCCGCGGGGTCTCTCCGCCTCGGGGACGAAAACGTGTTTCCCCTTCCGCTTCTCCCTGTGCTGACCCGCAAAAGTCGGCGCCCCTGACCCACTGGGGCCTTCCTTACATCCCCGGATGAGGCACGTGTCTATCCCGTCGTTCATGCAACATCCCCTCGTCATTCCTGCGACTTATTGTCAATAGTGTGAGGTGTCAATATAATTCCTCTGGACCTGAAGCGGGAAACCGAAGGAAGAACGGAAATCCCACCAGCGAAAGCATGAAGATCGAAGCCACCTCAACGTGGTTCGGAGCCCTGGTCCTGCTGGGCGGGCTGGGGCTTTTCCTTTTCGGTATGTACCTGATGAGCGAGGGACTCCAGCTGGCCTCGGGGGAGAGGCTGCGCAAGATACTGGAAACCCTCACCAGGAACCGCCTGCGAGGCACGGCCGTGGGGGCCATAGTCACCGCTCTCATCCAGAGCTCCTCCGC
>JAPWVA010000295.1 GCA_028275245.1 Actinomycetota bacterium | reverse complement strand
GCGCGAGGGATAGCGGTAGGGGCTATCCCGCCATCGACGGCGCCTGCCTAGAGGAGATATCCCGGGCCAACGGGGTCTCTCTCCGGGAGGTAGAGATCGCAGCCCTGGAGGAGGGCGTGGTCCCCGCCCGCTACCTGCTCAACGTGGACTCCCTGGGCATCGAGGGCCAAGCCCGCCTGCTCCGCTCCTGCGTGGGGGTATGCGGCCTGGGAGGCCTAGGGGGTTTCGCGGTGGAACTGCTGGCCCGGCTGGGGGTGGGCCGACTCATCCTTGTCGACGGCGACGCCTTCGTGGAACACAACCTCAACCGGCAGCTGCTCTGCACCCACGACAGCCTGGGCACGCCCAAGGCGGAGGCGGCGGCGAGGCGGGTGCGGGCGGTCAACCCCTCGGTGGAGGTCGAGGTCCACCGGCGCTTTTTCTCCCAAGGCGAAGGCAGGCTATTCCAGGGGGCGGATCTGGTGGTGGACGCCCTGGACAACATACCCTCCCGCCTGGCTCTGCAGGAACACTGCGCCGTCCTGGGGATTCCCATGGTACACGGGGCTATCGCCGGCTACACCGGGCAGGTGATGACGGTTTATCCCGGGGACCCGGGCCTTTTCGCCCTCTATCCCACTGGAATCGAAAGGGGGGTGGAGCAAGAGACGGGAAACCCACCCTTCACCCCCGCCCTGGTGGCCTCCCTCCAGGTGGCGGAGGTGGTGAAGGTGCTCTGCGGCACGGGCCGACCTACCAGGGGCGGTTTCCTCCTGGTGGATCTCCAAGAGAATCGTTTCGATTTCGTCCCACTGGAGCAGCCTGAATGAGACGACGGCCAAGAACAGGAAGGTGAGGGAAGGATGGGATTGCCCAGGGGGAGGAATTCCCGTCTATACCTAGCTCTGGGCGTGGCCTTCGGTTTACTGGCCGTGCTTTCCGGCCTGGGTATTACAAAGGGGGTGGGGGACCGGGCCAGGGAGATGGGCGGATGGGTACGCATCCCCGTGGCCGCCCGGGAACTCCGGCCTGGGGAGACGCTGGAGGCCTCGGCTCTTTCTTGGTCTGACTTCCCGGAGAGGTTCCTCCCCCGAGGGATCGTCACCGATCCCCAAGGGGTTTTGGGAAAGCGTCTGGCCGCCGGGGTGGGGGAAGGCGAACCGCTGTTTCTCTCCCAGCTTGACGACTTTCGCCCCGCCCTCGACCCCACCACGCTACCCCCGGGCATGTGTGTCTTTCCCCTCCCCTCCCAAGCCATATCCTTTCCTGCCTGGGAGATTAAGCCAGGGCAACGCCTCCACGTCATCTCCATCGGGGAAGCGGAGGCCACCGTGCTCCTGGAGGACGTGGAGGTCATGGCTCTCTCCCTCCCGTCCCAGGACCGACCTTCCCAAGAATACTCCTCGGAAGGTCACGTCTTCCTCAAGCTCACCGAGGACGAAGCCTGCTTGCTGGCCAGAGCCCTTAGGAAAGGCCAGGTGGAGGTGGTCCTGGCCAGCGAAGGCTCCCGCTGATACCGAGGATGTAAAAGGGGTATGTAAAAGGTCCTAGACATGTTCAGGTCACCACTAACCCCTACCGGTGGACCACCCCGGGATAAAAACCGGCATTCAACCCCCATAGCCATGGCGCCGATAACTCACGTGGCGGCAAGGCGAGGCAAGGGACCATGGAAAGGGAAGTCCTCATCGCGGACGACAACCGCCTGGTGGCCCAGGTGACCGGTGCCATCATGGAACAGGCCGGATTCAGGGTGGAATTCGCCCGGGACGGAATCGAGGCGGCCACCAAGGCTTATTCACGCCTGCCCGACCTATTGATCCTGGACATCGAGATGCCCAAGATCAAGGGTTACCAGGTCTGCCGGCTGCTCAAGGAAGACCCCATGACCTTCTGGATCCCCATCATCATGCTCACCGGGAGGGAGCATCAAAGCGACATGTTCTGGGGTCTCAAGACGGGGGCCGATGCTTACATCACCAAGGGCTTCAAACCCGAACAGCTGGTGGAAAAGGCAGAGGAACTTCTGGCCAGGAGTGAAGCCCACCGGGAGGCCAAAGCACTGGCCCGCAAGCGCAAAAGGGAGGTGACCGAGGAATATGTCATAGCCAAGATCACTGACCTCTTAGACCGCAAGCTCTTCGAGACCACTATCCTCAACGACATAGCCTCCCTGTCCGGTTCCCTCAAGAACCTGGAGGAGACCGTGGTCTCGGTCTTCCGGATCCTGGCCAACATCTTCTCCTTCCAGGTAGGCATCCTTCTCCTCCTGGAGGAGAGAGAGGCCTATGTCTACAGGAACCGCCCGGTGGGAGAGGCGGCGGTGGAGGAGGCGGTGAAAAGGACGCTGGAGGTGGCCACCGGCTACGCCTGGGATCGCGGGGAGGATGGCGTGAGGACGGTGGTCCTCAACCCGGGTCCCCAGGAAGAAGAGGCTGGCGCCGGGGAAGCCTTCTTCCACCTCCCCCTCACCGCCCAGAAAAGGGTCTACGGGATCCTTGCCGTGACCGGCCATCCCACTCCCGCTTTCCGCCGGGACGTCCCCTCTATCCTCTCCCTGGTCAGCAACGAGCTGGCCATGATCCTGGATAACGCCCGCCTCTACGAGGAGGCCAAAAAGCTGGCCATCACCGATGGACTGACCAAGATCTACAATCACCGCTTCTTCCAGGAGCTGTTTGACAAGGAATTCAAGAGGG
>JAPWVA010000294.1 GCA_028275245.1 Actinomycetota bacterium | reverse complement strand
AGAGCGCCTCCGCCGTCTTCTCCTCCACCTCCTCAAGGGTCTTCGCTTCGGATACCAGATGTAGTACTATGGATTCCAGCAAGAGAGATCACCCCTTTCTTCCTCTTTTGCCTGTTTTGCCAGGATGATAGGGTGGTCTCTCGTACTTTTTCAACCCTAAAAGCGCCTACTGAAACGATACAGCATCTCATGGCGAGGAAAAGGCCATTACCTGTAAAGACAGGAACCCCTGGAGGGATTCTCCCGGGAAGCTATGACCCTTGGGAAAGGCTTCCCGTCGCATCGACCTTCACCGCTGCGCTGTTGGGCGGCTACCATGGGGCACGCTTCGCCATGGAGATCATCCTTCATGCGCTCCCCTCCACCGTTCATGGGCCTCGACCAAACCTCGACACCATGGTCATGCCCGGCCCGGGGCCGGTCGGCTGAGTCGGCCCCGGGCTTCCACCGCTTCTATAGGAAAATCCCGCGCTTGTTCCAGGAGGTATTTGATCATGAGGATCCACGACGACATAACCGGCACGGTGGGAAACACTCCCCTGGTGAGGTTGAGAAGGCTGGCCAGGGATGCCGTGGCGGAGGTGGTGGCCAAGCTTGAGTTCTTCAACCCCCTTTCCAGCGTGAAGGACAGGATAGGGGTGGCCATGATCGAAGATGCCGAGAGAAGGGGTTTGCTGGATCGGGACACGGTGATAATCGAGCCTACCAGCGGAAACACGGGTATCGCGCTGGCCTTCGTCTGCGCGGCCCGTGGCTACCGCCTGATCCTCACCATGCCGGACACCATGAGCGTGGAGAGGCGAAAGCTCCTCCATGCCTTGGGGGCGGAGCTGGTGCTGACCCCAGGGGAAAAGGGCATGAGGGGAGCGGTGGAAAAGGCGCTGGAGCTGGCCAAGGAGATCCCCAACAGCTTCGTGCCCCAACAGTTCGAAAACCCCGCCAACCCCGCCATCCACCGCCAGACCACAGCTGAGGAGATCTGGAGGGATACCGATGGCCAGGTGGACATCCTGGTGAGCGGGGTGGGCACCGGGGGCACCATAACCGGCGTGGCCCAGGTTATAAAGGGCCGCAAGCCCTCCTTCCGGGCTGTGGCGGTGGAACCCGCCAGATCGCCGGTGCTTTCTGGGGGCGCTCCCTCTCCCCATCGCATCCAGGGCATCGGCGCTGGCTTCGTCCCCCAGGTCCTCAGAACCGACCTCATCGACGAGGTCATCCAGGTGGAGGAGGAGCACGCCGAGGAGACGGCCAGGAGGCTTGCCCGGGAGGAGGGAATACTGGCCGGCATATCCTCCGGTGCCGCCGTGTGGGCGGCCCTCCAGGTGGCGCGCAGGAAGGAGAACCAGGGGAAGATGGTGGTGGTCATCGTCCCCGACACCGGTGAGAGATACTTGAGTACGACCCTCTTTCCCGATATCCCCGAAGGTGAACGGGGGCAGGGGATGGCATCACAGGGGATCAGGGAGGGGATTTGACTTGTCGGCGACGGACCCTGGCGAGGAATGGGATGACCTGATAGGAGGGGGATGCAAGATGGCCAAGACCATTCGCGAGATAAACGAGAGGATTAGGAAGGGCAAGGCTGTGGTGGTGACCGCTGAGGAGATCATCGACATAGTGGCGGAGCACGGGGTGGAGAAGGCGGCCCGGGAGGTGGACGTGGTCACTACTGGGACCTTTGGCCCTATGTGTTCTTCAGGTGCCTTCCTTAACCTGGGACACCCGGCTCCGCGGATAAAGCTAGGGGGAGGAAAGGTCCTGTTGAACGGGGTCCCTGCCTATGCCGGGTTGGCGGCGGTGGACATCTACATAGGGGCCACCGCCCTTCCGGATAACGATCCCCGCAACCGGGAGCATCCCGGCGAGTTCCCTTACGGGGGTGGCCACGTCATCGAGGACCTGGTTTCGGGAAGGGACGTGCTGTTGGAGGCGGAGGCCTACGGGACGGATTGTTATCCGGCCAGGAGACTGGTGACCCTGCTGCGGTTGGAGGAGGTCAACGAGGCGGTCCTCTACAACCCCAGGAACGCCTACCAGAACTACAACTGCGCGGTGAACACCTCGGACCGCACCATCTATACTTACATGGGTGAGCTGAAGCCCGGCTTGGGCAATGCCACCTATTGTAGCGCCGGGCAGCTCTCGCCACTTTTGAACGACCCCCTCTACCTCACGGTGGGGATAGGCACCAGGATCTTCCTGGGAGGTGGCGTGGGATACGTCGTTTGGCAAGGGACCCAGCATAATCCCGATGCCCCCCGGGGAGAGAATGGCGTCCCCTTTTCCCCGGCGGGGACTTTGGCCGTCATCGGCGACCTGAAACAGATGGATCCCCGGTGGTTGAGGGGGGTGTCGTTCCGAGGTTACGGAGTGAGCCTGGCGGTGGGCATAGGGGTACCCATACCCGTTTTGAACGAGGAGGTCTGCCGTTACGCGGCGGTGAAGAACGAGGACATATACACCGTGGTGGTGGATTACAGCGATGCCTATCCCCGCAGGAGCCCGGAGGTGCTGGGCAGGGTGAGCTATGCCGAGCTTTTCTCGGGAGAGATAGAGGTGTTGGGGAAGAAAGTGCCCACCGTTTCCCTCTCCAGCTACCTGGCGGCACGGGAGATCGCCGAGACCCTGAAGAGTTGGATCGAAAGCGGTGATTTCACCTTGACCGAGCCGGTGGCACCCATCC
>JAPWVA010000293.1 GCA_028275245.1 Actinomycetota bacterium | reverse complement strand
GGCCACGGTGTAGTCGCGGGCCTCCTCCCGGGCTTCTCCCTCCCCACGGGAGAAGACGCCGGCCGCCAAAAGCAGGCCGCTATCCCCCCTCGGGTCCAGTTCCACCACGAAATGGGAGGGCGGCTCATCGGCCCTCCTGGGACCGGCCTGCACCACCTCTATGCGGTGCCCGGATATTATCTCCCTGCACCTCCCCTTTCCTCGATGCCCCGGGGGCGCTCATCCCCGGGGGACCTCGCGGGATTCCAGGCGGACCGGTTTGTCACTTCGAGTATGGGTTCATGCCCTACGTATAATTTATCGCCCCGTCCCCCCGACCCTTTAGGCGAGGGTCGGTTGGCCTGGATGAAGGTTCACGGCCAGACCCTCTCGCCGCGGATCAGGTCCTCGTAGGACTCCCTTTCTCGCACTACGGCGAACCGGTCCCCGTCCACCATCACCTCGGCGGGTCGGAGGCGGCTGTTGTAGTTGGAGGACATGGTGAAACCGTAGGCGCCTGCACTCATCACCGCCAGGAGTTCCCCGGGTTCCACCCCGGGAAGGGCACGTTCCCGGGCCAGGAAATCCCCGGTCTCGCACACCGGTCCCACCACATCCACCACCTGGTCGGCCCCCTCCTTCTCGTCCACCGGGAGGATCTCGTGGTAGGCATGGTAAAGGGCCGGTCTGAGGAGATCGTTCATGGCGGCGTCCACTACCACGAAGCGCTTGTCCCCTGTCTCCTTGAGGTAAAGGACCCGGGTCAGCAGCACACCGGCATTCCCCACTATCATCCGCCCCGTCTCCATGATCAGGGTGCATCCCAACTCGCTCACCAGCGGACCTATGGCCTCTGCATAATCGGAGGGATAGGGCACCTCCTCGTCCCGGTAGGGGATACCGAACCCCCCGCCTATGTTGAGGTATTCCACTTCTAATCCCCTGGCCTTGAGCTCCAAAACCAGCTCCCGGAGCCGGGATACGCTTTCCCGGAAGGGCTCCACCTGGGTTATCTGGGAACCGATGTGCTGGTGAACCCCCCGGATACGGAGATGGGAAAGCCCGCGGGCCTCCTCGTAAAGTTCCAGTGCTTCCCGCATCCCCACCCCGAACTTCGCCTCCCGGAGGCCGGTGGCGATGTAAGGATGGGTCTCCGGGTCCACGTCGGGATTGACCCTCAGGGCCACCGGCGCCTCCAAGCCCGAGCGGGCGGCCACCTCGTTCAGGACGTGCATTTCCTGGCGGGACTCCACGTTGAACATGAGGATGCCCGCCCTCAGCGCGGAAGACATCTCCGCCTCGGTCTTGCCGACGCCGGCGAAGACTATCCTGGAGGGAGGTATGCCGGCTCGCAACACCCGGAAAAGCTCCCCGCCCGAGACTATGTCCGCGCCCGCTCCCAACGAGGCCAGGGTGGAGAGGACCGAAAGGTTGGAGTTGGCCTTCACCGAGTAGCAGACGAGGTGAGGCACCCCGGAAAAGGCCTCGTCGAGCCTCCGGTAATGCTCCACGATGGTGCGCCTGCTGTAAACGTAAACAGGGGTCCCCACCTCCCCCGCGATCTTCTTGAGAGGGACTTCTTCACAGTAAAGCTCGCCTCCGCGATAAGCGAAATGGTGCACGTTTTTCCCTCCCGGTGTCTCCGTCCCGCCTCACTCACCCATGAAGGTGACTACCAGGGACCTGGAGCGCGGCCTTTCGTCGAAGTCCACGAAAACTATTTGCTGCCAGCGGCCCAGGAGCGGCCGTCCCTCCTCGAAGGGAATGGAGATGGATGGACCGAGTAATCCCGCCCTCACGTGGGAATGGCCATTGGAGTCCACCCCCCTGCGGTTGTGATGGTAATCCCTGCCCGGTGGGGCGATGAAGTCAAAGAGCTCCTGGAAATCGCGACATACCCCTGGTTCGTGCTCCAGGGTGGTGACCGCCCCGGTGGCGCCGGGAACGAAAACCGTGAGCACGCCGCTGCGCATTCCAGTCTTCTCCAGCAACCGGCGCACTTCCTCGGTGATCTCCAGGATCTGGGTGTTACCCTCCGTCTCCAGCTTTATCCTCCGGTGAACGACCCTGCTCATTTTCCTTCCTTCCCTCCGCTTCCTCCAGGCCACAAGGGTAATTATAATCCTCTCCTTTCCCCGCCGATCCCCGCCTGGGGCAGCTTCCGCCGGCCCGCGCACGTAAGACGCGTAGCCCATGACTAGGGCGGGCCTCGCCGGCAGACCGTCTCGCAGCCCGCTCTTGGCCCCTTTCCCGCTCACCCCGCCCACGCCGCTCGCAGGACCTGACGGGTTTGTGGGAAATGAGGATGAAAACCCCTGGGCTTTGTGCAGGAATAACCGGTATAGCCACCAAACAGGAGTCACCGCGGGGCGTGCGCCGGCCTCATGACTCCCGGTAAAGCTTGAGGAGCAGCTCCATATTCTTCCTGTCCGCCTCCACCGTCATCTCGGGGGTCTCCAGGATCCATGGGAGTCCCCTCAGGAGAGGGTGGGCGAGCATCACCCGGAAGCCTTCCACCCCGATCTCGCCCTCGCCCAGGTGCACGTGCCGGTCCACCCGGGAGCCCAGCTTCCCCTTGCTGTCGTTGGCGTGGACCAAACGTAGCCTGCCAGGACCTAGCTCCTTCTCCGCCTCCCGCAAGGTGACCTCAAGCCCCTCCTTGGTCCTTACCTCGTAACCGGCGGCGAAAACGTGGCAGGTGTCCA
>JAPWVA010000292.1 GCA_028275245.1 Actinomycetota bacterium | reverse complement strand
AGTTCGAGCTGGGCCTGGGCGGTCCGTTTCCCAGGGTGGAGAGGATACTGGAGATCGGCTGCGGCACCGGGTACGCCATGCTTAACCTGGGCATCGCTGGGGTGTTGGAGGAGTGCTGGGGCTGCGACATCTCCCAGGGGATGCTGGAGGTGTGCCGCGAGAACGCCGAGAGGCTGGGGATAAAGGTGCACCTGCAGCAGGCAGACGTGGAGGCCCTGCCCTACGAGGACGGCTACTTCGACATGGTGATCGGCCACGCCATCCTCCATCACCTACCTGACCTGGATGCCTCCTTCCGGGAGATCCACCGGGTCTTGCGAGAGGGGGGGAGGTGCGTAGTGGCGGGTGAGCCCACCCTTAACGGTCACCGCTTCGCCCGGGTGGCCAAGTCCCTGGCCCAGTGGGGGATAAAGGCCTATGCCCGGCTGGGGGGTAGGCTGGGAAAGCGCACGGTGAGGCTCAGGGAGTATGCGCCATGCGATGAGGGGTCCCACGAGTTGCAGGAGCTGGAGCACGTGGTGGACATCCACACCTTCAACCCAGAGGAGCTCTGCGCCCGGGCACGCCGGGCCGGCTTCTCAGTGGCCCGCTACGAGTCCGAGGAGCTTCTTTCCAGCTTCGTGGGCTGGATGATCCGTACGGTGGAGACCAGCGTGGAGGAGGAGAACATCAGCGATCGTTGGCGCTGGGGGGCATATAACACCTATAAAAGGTGCAGGGCCCTGGACCGTTACCTTTACCGGGTTCTTCCCCACAGTTGGTTTTACAACATGATCCTCTACCTGGAGAAGTGATCCCCCTTCCACCCGTCGATCGCGGGGAGGGTCCCCGAGGCTGCAAGGAGGCTTGAGGTGGGCAAGGATCCCGTTCCCATCCACAGAAAACTGGCGGAGAACTTGCGCTTCATCGTGAGGAACCGGATGTACACCCCTCGTTTCTGGGTCTACCTCTACCGTTTCATCCGTTTCAAGATCCTCCATCCTCGGGTGAAGACGGAGGGCTTCGTCTTCCTCCCGCGGAAGTACGAGGTGGTGGTGAAGAAGGGCGCGGTGATGCGTATAGGAAAGTTCGTATGGATCGGTAGGAACAACGCCCTACGCTGCCACGAGGGCGAGCTGTACATTGGGGACAAGACCGTCTTCGGCTCCGACAACACCGTGAACTGCTACGCCGGCGTGTACATAGGACCGGAGTGTCTCTTCGCCGACTCGGTTTACATCGTGGACTTCGACCACAACTACTGGGACCCCGAGATGAGCATCCGTTCCCAGGGGATAAGCAAGAGTCCGGTCCGGCTGGAAGGGGATATATGGGTGGGGACCAAGGTGGTCATCCTGCGGGGGGTGACGGTGGGAAGGGGCTCGGTCATCGGGGCCATGAGCCTGGTCAACCGGGACGTACCCCCTTATTCCATCGTGGGAGGAGTGCCCGCGCGGGTGTTGGGCTACCGCCCCCGTCCCTTGGGGGATGATATCAGGGGAGAGGAAACTGAGGAGGGAAGCGGGGAGAACCATCCTCCCGGGGAGGATGGCAAGACTGGGGAGGGTGGGGGCATTGGCGGATGAGTCCCCCCTGGTCATCTTCAGTCCCCTTACCGGCCAGCCGGTGATCGTCTCCGAGGCCCGGGCCCGGAGGCCGGGGGGAGGGGGAGCCGCATGGCGGGGAGAATGCCCCTTCTGTCCCGGTAACGAGGCCATGACCCCTCCCGAGATATGGGCGGTGGGGAGGGAGGGGGGGCCGGAGAACGGCCCCGGCTGGAGGCTTCGTCTCTTCCCCAACTTGTACCCAGCCCTGGTGGAGGTGGAACCCCCGGAGGGCTATCACGTGCCCAAAGCAGCCATGCCCGCCCGGGGCAGGCATGAGGTGCTGGTAATGACCCCCGACCACCACCGTACCCTGGCCCGTATGGAGCCGGGGGAGGTGAAAGAGGTCTTACGAGCCTTGCGCAGGAGGTATTCCCAGCTCTGTGCCCTGCAGGGCGTTCGCCAGGTGGTGGTGATGATCAACCAGGGCCGGGAGGCGGGTGCCTCCCTGGAGCATCCCCACGCACAGCTCTTCGCCCTTCCCCTGGTGCCGCCGCTATGCCGGGAAAGGTGGGAACGCTTTTCCTCCAGCGGGAGTTGCCCGCTGTGCGATGAGCTGGAGGAAGCCGAGGCCGGTGGCCGCCTGGTGGTGGAAAGGGGAGGGTGGGTGGCCTTTTGCCCGGTGGCGCCCCGCTTCTCCTACGAGGCATGGCTGGCGGGCCGGGTTCACCGTCCCAGCATCGCCGATGGCGGAGAAGAGGAGTTGGACGGCCAGGCGGAGACGCTGAGCCTGCTGCTCCGGGCCCTGGAAAGGTGCCTTTCTGATCCTCCCTACAACCTGGTACTGCACTGCGCTCCCTGTGGCCGAGAGGGGGGATTCCACTTCTACTGGGAGCTGTTGCCCCGGCTGGGGAGGCTAGCCGGCTTCGAGCTGGGCACCGGGATGTTCATCAACGCCGTGCCTGCCACTGCCGCCGCCCGGGCCCTCCGGGAGGCGATGCCCTGAAAGGGGTGGGTCCCCTACCCCATTATCTCCCACTCGCCCTCACTTTCCGAGGAGGAAAAGACCTGTTGGGGAGCAAGTAGCAGGGAGAGCTCAGCGGGGCGCTTTAAGCGGTCCGATCTCCGCATCGCGGTGGACCAGGCCCTTCTCTTCCGAGTA
>JAPWVA010000291.1 GCA_028275245.1 Actinomycetota bacterium | reverse complement strand
GATACGAAACCGAAGTCCTCCGAGGCCACAGCCTCCAGTATCCCCGAGGTCTGTATCTTCTTGGACGGGAGCCCCGCTTTGCGGATGGCTTTGAGGAGCAGCTCCCTTCCCAGCTGGGCATCCTCCTCCTTCCTCTCCCGGGAGAACCACTGCCTTATCTTGGCCCTCGCCCTGGGGGTCTTGACCATTTGCAACCAGTCCTTGGAAGGGCCGGTGGAGGTGTTGGAGGTGATGATGTACACGATGTCCCCGTTGCGCAGCTCGTAGTGGAGGGGGACCAACTTCCCGTTCACCTTGGCGCCCACGCACCGGTGCCCCACGTCGGTGTGGATAGCGTAGGCGAAGTCGATGGGGGTGGACCCCCTCGGAAGGTCCACTATGTCCCCCTTGGGGGTGAAGACGAAGACCTCGTCCTGGAAAAGGTCTATCTTAAGCCCCTCTATGAACTCCTTCGGATCGGACAAGTCCCTCTGCCACTCCAGGACCCGCTTCATCCAGGCCGCCTGGTCCTTCGGCTTTCCCTTCCTCTTCTGGGCTTCCTTGTACCTCCAGTGGGCGGCCACCCCGTACTCCGCCACCTGGTGCATCTCGTGGGTCCTTATCTGTATCTCCAGAGGGCGTCCCTCCGGCCCGATGACGGTAGTGTGTAAGCTCTGATATATACCGAACTTGGGCCTGGCTATATAATCCTTGATTCTGCCCGGTAGCGGATGCCACAAGGTATGAACCAAGCCCAGGGCCTTGTAACAATCCTCCTTGCTGTCTACAAGGACCCGAACGGCGAAGATGTCGTAGATCTCGTCGAATTGTTTCCCCCCCTCCTTCATCTTCATGAAGATGCTGTAGTAATGCTTTACCCTCCCCTCCACCTTCCCATCGATACCCGCCTTCCGGAGCTCCTCGTCCAACACCTTCCTGACGCCTTCTATATAAGCCTCCCGCTGGGGCCGGCGTTGGTCCATCATATGCACCAACTCATTGAAATGTAGGGGGTAGAGGGTGGCAAAGGCGATGTCCTCCAGCTGCCACTTTAGCTGTGAGATGCCCAGCCGGTGGGCCAGAGGGGCGTAGATCTCCAGGGTCTCCAGGGCCTTCTCCCTTTGCTTCTCCTCCGGCAGGTAGCCGATGGTCCTCATATTGTCCAGCCGGTCCGCCAGCTTTATGATTATCACCCTCATGTCCCGGGCCATGGCCACGAACATCTTGCGGAAATTTTCCGCCTGGGCCTCCTCTCGGCTGGAGAAGGACATGCGATCCAGCTTGGTGACACCGTCCACGATGTCCGCCACCTCCTGCCCGAACTCGCCTCGAAGCTCATCAAGGGTTATGTCGGTGTCCTCCACCACATCGTGCAGGAGGGCGGATGCCAGGGTTACCTCGTCCATCTGCATGTCGGCCAGGATATGGGCCACTCCCAAAGGATGAAGGATGAACTCCTCGCCGCTCTTCCTATACTGGTCAGCATGGTGGGCGCAGGCGAAATCAAAGGCCCTTCTCAAAAGGGTCAGTTCCCCCTCGCCTTGGTAGGCGCTCACCTTCTCCAGCAGTGCCTCGAAGGTCTGGGTTGCCAATCCGTACCTCCCGGGGTGTTCCACCTCACCGACTTGATTTTATGACATACCGGTATGGGGGTTTAATGTCACCGGTATGGGGTTTTAACGTCATCGGACCCTGGCTTCACGCCAGTCTCCCCCGGAGGCCGGGCGATCCCACGCCGCTGGGGCGAGCGCCATCCCGGATCCCGCAGCCGCATATATGGCCTCGGGGGCCAGCCCGAGAAAAAGAGCCCCGGCATGCCACCGGGACCCTTCCATAATATCCCAAGTTCACAAAGGAAAGGACCTAGCCATGCCAGGTCGATTCCCGCTACTTTTTCTTCTTTTTCTTCCTCTTCCCCCCGGACGGTCCCTTGGTGGTGCTCTTCTTCTTGCTCGCCTGGGGCTTGGCGCGTGGCTTGCCCGTGGTCTTGGACGCCGCGCCTACTGCCGCGACCCCCGCGGACGGCTCCCCGCCTGGTGAGGCCGTCCCCGCCCTTTCCCTGGGGCCTTTCGCGTCTTCCTCTTCCAGCGCTTGCTTTCCGGAAACGGGCTTCAGAATCACCTCCTTAGCCCCCGCGGGCTGCCGTACCTTTTCCCTAACGGCAGCATAACGGGGCTCCCTCTCCTTCCATATGGCCAGCATGGGTGAAGCTATGAAGATGGAGGAATAGCCTCCTAGGAGCACCCCCAGGAAGAGGGCGAAGGCGAAATCCTTCAGGGTCTCGCCCCCGAAAACCAGGATGGTGACGATGGGCAGAAGGGTGGTCACGGAGGTACCGATGGAGCGCATAAGGGTCTGGTTCACGCTCTCGTTGACGATACTTGCGAAGGGCATCCGAGACTTGGCATATAAGTTGGCATTTTCTTCCACCCGGTCGAACACCACAATGGTATCGTAAAGGGAATAGCCAAGGATGGTGAGGAAGGCGATAACCGTGGCCGGGCTCACCATCCTGCGGGAGAGGGAATAGATGCCCACCGTGATGAGGGTATCGTGGATGAGGGCTAGGATGGCGGCGATGGCCATCTTGAACTCCAGGCGGAAGGTGATGTACACCAGGATCACCAGGAGGAACACTACCAGGGCCAGGATGGCTTTCCGGCTCACCTCCACGCCCCATTCCGAGCCCACCTGCTCCTCCTGGAGGATTTCCTCCA
>JAPWVA010000290.1 GCA_028275245.1 Actinomycetota bacterium | reverse complement strand
CGGGGTAGAGGGCAGTGCCGGCGCGTTCTTTCCAGGAAATCCCAGAGACCTTCCGGGAGATCCCGCCGGGCCCCGGTCACCCCCTTGAGGGATATGCAATAGACGAAACCGCGGGCTTCCCTTCCCACCATTTCCATCCTCTCCTCCGGCGAGGTGGGGGAGAGGAAGAATATGGTGTAAAGGCCTTCTGCCTCGGCGGCCTCCCGCCATGGGCCCATCTCCTCCGGCGGCAGGTCGGGGATGATCACGCCGTCCACGCCCGCAGCAGCGGCGCGACGGGCGAACTCCCGGTGGCCCAGCCGGAAGACGGGGTTGTAGTAGGTCATGAAGAGGAGAGGCTTTTCCGTCCGCCCACGCAGTTCCTCCGCCAGGCGAAAAGCGTCGGCGAGCCTGAACCCTCGCCGCAATGCAGTGGCCGAGGACCGCTGGATCACCGGCCCGTCCATTACCGGGTCGGAGAAGGGGATTCCCAGCTCCAGCAGGTCGCATTCCTCGAGTAGGGCGAGGCAGAGATCTATAGTGCGCCTCCTCTTAAGAAAACCCAGGGTCATGTAGCCTATGAGTGCCCTTTCTCTGGGGTGAAGCTTCTCGAATGCTTTGTCTATCCTGTTCATCCCATCCGCACCCCGCGTTCTCGATCTTCCTGATTCACGACTTTCGATAGGCTCTACTGGGATGGCAAGTGATTCGCGGTTCACTCCTTCTTTCCCGTGCCGTCCCCGCCTCCCCTTCGCTCTCCGGTCTCCTCCGGTGCTTGAGGATGGTGTGCACATCCTTGTCCCCCCTTCCCGAGAGGCAGATGACGGCCACCGCGTGGCGGGGAAGGCCTCCCGCCATCCTCGCCGCGAAGGCAACGGCATGGGCGCTTTCCAGGGCGGGTAGGATCCCCTCGGTGCGGCAGAGGAGCTCGGCTGCTTCAAGGGCCTCCTCGTCCCGCACCCTACTGTACTTCACCCTTCCCGTCTCCTTTAGGTGGGCGTGTTCCGGTCCCACCCCGGGATAGTCGAGGCCCGCCGATATGGAGTGGGTGGTGAGCACTTGGCCGTCCTCGTCCTGGAGCAGGTAGCTCAGGGCGCCGTGGAGCACGCCGGGGGAGCCCAGGCACAGGGTGCTCCCGTGCTCCCCGGGCTCGTCCCCCCTGCCTCCGGCCTCAACTCCGAACATCTCCACCGGATCGTCAAGGAAGGGATGGAAGAGCCCCAGAGAATTGCTTCCTCCTCCCACGCAGGCCACCAGGATGTCGGGCAGCCTTCCCTCCCTTTCCAGGATCTGCCTTTTAGTCTCCCAGCCTATCACCGACTGGAAATCCCGCACCATGGTGGGGTAGGGATGGGGCCCGACCACGGAACCTATGCAGTAGTGAGTGTGATCGACCGTGGCCACCCAGTCCCTCAGAGCCTCGTTGATGGCGTCCTTCAAGGTCCCCGATCCGCCGGTGACGGGTATGACCCGGGCGCCCAGCAACTCCATGCGAAAGACGTTCAGGGCTTGCCTCTCGGTGTCCTCCTTGCCCATGAAGACTTCGCATTCCAAGCCGAGGAGGGCGGCGGCGGTGGCGGTGGCCACCCCGTGCTGTCCCGCGCCGGTCTCCGCGGTGACCCTGGTCTTTCCCATCCTCTTGGCCAAAAGGCATTGGCCCAGGGTGTTGTTTATCTTGTGGGACCCGGTGTGGCAGAGGTCCTCCCTCTTCAGGTAGACGGTGAACCCGAGCTCTTCGGAGAGCCGCCGGGCATGATAGAGGGGGGTCGGCCTGCCCGCGTAGTCCCGTAGCAGTCCTTCCAGCTCTGACCGAAACCCGGGGTCTTCCCTCCAGCGCAGGTAGGCGTCCTCCAGCTCCATGAGCGGATACATCAGCGTTTCCGGGACGAAGCGGCCACCGAAGACACCGAAGTGGCCGACAGCATTATTTCTCGCCGTCATCGCCATGGTTCATCCCTCCTCCAGGAACTGTTTTCCCTCCCTCGCCCGGGCCAGGAAACGAGTCATACGCTCCGCGTCCTTGATCCCGGGTGCGAGCTCCACGCCGCTGCTCACGTCGAGGCCGTATGGCCGCACCCTCCGGAGGGCATCCACCACGTTGTCCTCGCGCAGACCCCCCGCAAGGATGACCCTCCTTTCCCTGGCCAGCCGGGCGGCCAGTCCCCAGTCGGCCGTCTTGCCAGTGCCTCCCGGGGATAGGGGAGACCAGGCATCCACCAGGAAGGCGAAGAGCGGCGGAAATTCCCCTACTTCCTCCAGGTCATCCTCGGAGCGGGGCCTCAGGACCTTGATGGCCCGGGAGGCGAAGGGCGCGACCTCCCTAGGTCCCTCTCCCCCGTGGAACTGCAACAGGTCAAGACCGCAGAAGTCAAGCAAGCGGCGCAGCTCGCTCCTTTCCATACGGGCCACCACGCCGACCCGCAACGTGCCGGCGGGCATCCTTTGGGAGATGAGACGGGCTTGCTCGGGGGTGACGAAGCGCAGGCTCTCCGGCACGAACACGAAGCCTACCGCGGAAAAACCCAGGCGGCAAGCGGCCACCGCGTCCTCCAGGCGCGTGATGCCGCATACCTTAACGAACATCTTTCCTCCCTCCCAATAGCAAGGCGGCAGCCCGGGCGGGATCATCGGCGCGCATCAAGTATTCCCCCACCAGTACCGCATCCACCCCCAATTCCTCTACCCTTCTCACGTCTTCCGGCCCCCGAAAACCGCTCTCACT
>JAPWVA010000289.1 GCA_028275245.1 Actinomycetota bacterium | reverse complement strand
ATCCTCAGGAGGCGACCGCGTTCCGGGGAAGGGGACGGGGCCCTTTGAGAAAGGAGGATTCATGCGCCGCGGGGAGAAGAGGGAGGTCTACCTGGACAACGCCGCCACCACCTGGCCCAAACCGGAGCAGGTTTACTTGGCGACGGACCGTTTCGCCAGGGAGGTGGGGGGCAATCCCGGACGGAGCGGCCATCGGAGGGCCCTCGATTCGGGAAGGGAGGTGCTCCGCTGCCGGGAAGCCTTGGCCTCCCTACTGGGGGTGAGCGACCCCTCTCGCATAGTCTTCACCAAGAACGCCACCGAGGCCCTGAACCTCGTGTTGCAAGGCAGGCTGCGCCAGGGGGGCCACGTGGTGATAACCTCTGTAGAACACAACTCGGTTTGGAGGCCGGTCAGGGCCCTGATGGAAACGGGGGTGGAATGCTCCATCGCCCCCTGCGCTCCCGACGGGACCCTCGACCCCTCAGAGGTGGCGGCCCTGGTCCGGGAGGACACCCGGCTCATAGCGTGCACCCACGCCTCCAACGTCCTGGGCTCTCTGCTCCCGGTGGAGGAGATTGCCCGCATCGCCGCGGAGTATGACATCCCCCTCCTGGTGGACGCCGCCCAGACGGCTGGCCGCTACCCCATCCACGTGGAGGGCATGGGCATCCAGTACCTGGCATTCACCGGGCACAAGGAGCTCTTCGGGCCCCAGGGCACCGGGGGACTCTACGTGGCCCCGGGGTGGGAGGTGGAACCCCTTATTTACGGAGGCACGGGCAGTCTCTCGGAGAGCGCCGAGCAGCCCGGCTTCCTTCCCGACCGTTACGAGAGCGGCACCCTCAACGCGTGGGGGCTGGCCGGCCTGAGGGCGGGGGTGGAGTTCGTGGCCACCCGGGGGGTGGAGAAGATCAGGGATCACGAGAAGGCCCTGACCGAACGCCTGCTTGAGGGACTGGAATCCCTGGGAAAGGCAGTTATATACGGGCCCCGTCGCTGGGTCGAGCGGATAGGCGTGGTCTCCTTCAACCTGGAGGGCATCAGCTCCTCCGAACTGGCCTACCTGCTGGACGAGGAATACGGGATATGCGTGCGGTCTGGCCTCCACTGCTCTCCCCTGGCCCACAACACCGCCGGGACCCTGCGTCAAGGCACGGTCCGGGTAAGTTTTAGCCTGATGAACACCCTAGAGGACGTGGATTACCTCCTCGGGGCCCTGGAGGAGATAGCCGGCTCCCTGTGAGGCGGCCGGTCCGGAGGCGACCTCTTGGGCCCTCTCCCTTCTTCCAGGCACCAACCCGGTGAAATCACCGGGCGTTACGGGAATGCGCGTTCCGTGGAATTCCCCATACCACCGCCCGCGGGCCACAGGGTTAGATACACCGAACCCCGAAGGGAGTCCTCACCCCATCGGCTTTCACCGAGCGCCCCGCGACGACATTTGCCCACGAACTGGGCCGCGGGTTAAGGCCTTGGGATCAAAATCGGCTTGGCTGCCGGAAGGAAAAAGGACTCTGGCGGCAGGAGAGGAGACAGGTGCTACTTGCATAAGGTAGAGGAAGGGCGGACCTCTCCCTGCTTTCCCCAGGTAGGGCCCATCTCATCTTCCGTAAACCCCGAAGGATGTCCCCCAACCCGCTAAAGCTAAAGCGTAAAAAAGGGGCGGAGCCGGAGCCCCGCCCCATCCAGGGCATTCCTCACTCGGGCACGAAAGCCTCCATGTCCTGCATGTTGCCAATGGGCTGGTCCTTCCACTTGACCTTCACCCGCATCCCCACGTGGATGTCCTTGGGGTCGCACTTGACCACGCCCATCACCCAGGAGTCGCACCCGTCGAACTGCACCATGGCGGATACGCGCGGCTCCGGCATCGGATTACCGCGGATGTCGGCGTACTGTACCGTGTAGGTGCGCACCGTACCGTGGTCGCTGATCTCCACGGGTTCGTCGATCTTCACGTGGCACTTACGGCAGTAGAAGGGCCCTGGGAGGTACACCATGCCGCACTGATGGCACCTGATCCCCTTGAGCTTCTTCTCCTTGAAGCCTTCCAGCATCAGGTTGATGCCCCTGGCCTCTATGTTGAAATGAAAGGTGGAAAGCTCCCAAGCTCCCTGGACTACCCTGGTCTCCTCCATCATTACCTCCCTCCTCTCACAGCTTCTTGGGCTTGTCAGCGAGGATGGTGATGCTGGCATACTGCATCAGGCCACCCCAGCCGTGGGCCAGCGCCTTGTGTACCTCCTTCTCCACCTGGCGCTCGCCTGCTTTACCAATGATCTGCAGGGCGCACTCGGTGACCCTGTTCAGGGCAGAGGTCCCGATGGCGTTGGTGCTCACCACCCCACCGGAGGCGTTGACGGGGAGCCTCCCGGTAATCTCCAGCTCACCCTGCTCCAGCAGCTTGTGGGCCTCACCCACCTCGCACATGCCCACCAGTTCCAGGTACATGAGGGTCTGGTGGGCGAAGCCGTTGTAGATCTCCACGTAGTCGATCTCCCTCTTGGGGTCCTCGATGCCCGCCCTCTTATAAGCCTCCCGGGCGGCGATGACGCACTGCATCTGCTCCGCGGGGTCGGTGATGAGGCCCTCGATGAGGTTACCGGTGGTGGGATCCGAGGCACAGCTGGCCACCCCCCATACCCAGGCCACCTTGTCGGCGATCTTGGCTGCCTTCTCCTCGCTGGCCAGGATGCACACCGTGGCCCCGTCAGTGGTGG
>JAPWVA010000287.1 GCA_028275245.1 Actinomycetota bacterium | reverse complement strand
TCTTTCTCTACGGTTAAGCCTCTCGGCCTATTAGTACCGGTCGGCTTCACCCATTGCTGAGCTTCCACCTCCGGCCTATCAACCGGGTAATCTCCCCGGGGCCTTACCCTCGTTCCTTGCGGAACGAGAAGGGAGATCTTATCTTGGGGAGGGCTTCCCGCTTAGATGCTTTCAGCGGTTATCCCTTCCGCACGTTGGCTACCCGGCTGTGCCCCTGGCGGGACAACCGGTACACCAGAGGTGCGTCCGTCCCGGTCCTCTCGTACTAGGGACAGCTCCCCTCAGATCTCCTGCGCCCGCGGCAGATAGGGACCGAACTGTCTCGCGACGTTCTAAACCCAGCTCACGTACCCCTTTAACGGGCGAACAGCCCGACCCTTGGGACCTTCTCCAGCCCCAGGATGGGATGAGCCGACATCGAGGTACCAAACCCCGCCGTCGATGTGAACTCTTGGGCGGGATTAGCCTGTTATCCCCGGCGTACCTTTTATCCGATGAGCGACGGCCCTTCCACACGGGACCGCCGGATCACTAGGGCCCGCTTTCGCGCCTGCTCGGCCCGTCGGCCTCGCAGTCAAGCCCCCTTCTGCCCTTGCACTCCACGGCGGGTTTCCAATCCGCCTGAGGGGACCTTTGCGCGCCTCCGTTACCCTTTAGGAGGCGACCGCCCCAGTCAAACTACCCACCAGGCACTGTCCCTCGGGAGGATAACCCCCGCAGGTTAGAACCCCAAGACAACCAGGGTGGTATCTCACCGACGGCTCCACGGGAGCTGGCGCCCCCGCTTCTCAGCCTCCCACCTATCCTGCACAGGCTGCCCCAGGATTCAATGCCAGGCTGTAGTTAAGGTGCACGGGGTCTTTCCGTCTGACCGCGGGTACGGGGTATCTTCACCCCGACTCCAATTTCGCCGGGCCTCGGGTTGAGACAGCGCCCCAGTCGTTACGCCTTTCATGCAGGTCGGAACTTACCCGACAAGGAATTTCGCTACCTTAGGACCGTTATAGTTACGGCCGCCGTTTACCGGGGCTTCGGTTCAGAGCTACACCCCCCTCATCGGAGGGCTTTACCCCTCCCCTTAACCTTCCGGCACCGGGCAGGCGTCAGTCCCTATACGTCGTCTTGCGACTTGGCAGAGACTTGTGTTTTTAGTAAACAGTCGCCAGGGCCTCTTCGCTGCGACCCTCCTCGGCTTCAGGGGTAACCCCCTACACCTACTGAGGGCACACCTTCTCCCGAAGTTACGGTGCCAATTTGCCGAGTTCCTTAACCCGAGTTCACCCGAGCGCCTGAGGATTCTCTCCCCGCCTACCTGTGTCGGTTTGCGGTACGGTCAGCAGAACGGCTCGCTAGAGGCTTTTCTTGGCAGTGTGGGATCAGCCACTTCGCCCCTTACGGGGCTCGTCCTCACCTCTCGGGGTTAACGAGGTCCCGGATTTGCCTAGGACCTCCCCCTACCAGCTTGAACCGGGACGACCAACACCCGGATGGCCTACCCTCCTGCGTCCCCCCCATCGCTCAAACGCCGTCTGCTGGCGCGGGAATATTAACCCGCTTCCCATCACCTACGCCTTTCGGCCTCGGCTTAGGGGCCGGCTAACCCCGGGCGGATTAACCTTCCCCGGGAAACCTTAGGCTTACGGCGGGAGGGTTTCTCGCCCTCCTTATCGCTACTCATGCCGGGATACTCACTTCCAGCACCTCCACCGGTCCTCACGGTCCGGCTTCACAGGCAACTGGAACGCTCCCCTACCGCTCGGGAAAGACCAAAGCCTTTCCCGAACCCGCAGCTTCGGCAGCGCCCTTGAGCCCCGCTAAATTTTCGGCGCAGAGGCGCTCGACCAGTGAGCTGTTACGCTTTCTTTAAAGGGTGGCTGCTTCTAAGCCTACCTCCTGGCTGTCTTAGCACCTCCACATCCTTCCCCACTTAGGGCGCTTTAGGGGCCTTAGCTGGCGGTCTGGGTTGTTCCCCTCTCGGCTACGGAGCTTATCCCCCGCAGCCTGACTCCCACGGTTGAACTTACCGGCATTCGGAGTTTGGTTGGGTTTGGTACCCCTTTCGGGGCCCTAGCCCATCCAGTGCTCTACCTCCGGTAAGTATCCGTGAGGCTATACCTCAATATATTTCGGGGAGAACCAGCTATCACCGGGTTTGATTGGCCTTTCACCCCTATCCACACCTCATCGGATGGCTTTTCAACGCCAACCCGTTCGGGCCTCCAGTGGGTATCACCCCACCTTCACCCTGGGCATGGATAGATCACCCGGCTTCGGGTCTACTGCCGGCGACTTAACGCCCTATTCGGACTCGCTTTCGCTACGGCTTCGCCTCTTATACGGCTTAACCTCGCCACCGACAGTAACTCCCCGGCTCATTCTGCAAAAGGTACGCCGTCACCCACGTGCAGGCCTCAAAGACCTGCATAGGGCTCCGACTGCTTGTAGGCACGCGGTTTCAGGTTCTATTTCACTCCCCTCCCGGGGTTCTTTTCACCTTTCCCTCACGGTACTGGTACGCTATCGGTCGCCAGGTAGTATTTAGCCTTGGGAGGTGGTCCTCCCGGATTCCCCCAGGGTTTCACGTGTCCCGGGGTACTTGGGTACCTCACCCAGGAAGTCCATTCCCCTTTCGCCTACGGGGCTATCACCCTCTATGGCCAGGTTTTCCAACCTTGTTCGGCTAGGGGATGGATTTGTAACTTC
>JAPWVA010000288.1 GCA_028275245.1 Actinomycetota bacterium | reverse complement strand
ATCCTCAGGAGGCGACCGCGTTCCGGGGAAGGGGACGGGGCCCTTTGAGAAAGGAGGATTCATGCGCCGCGGGGAGAAGAGGGAGGTCTACCTGGACAACGCCGCCACCACCTGGCCCAAACCGGAGGAGGTATACCTGGCGGCGGACCGTTTCGCCAGGGAGGTGGGGGGCAATCCCGGACGGAGCGGCCATCGTAGGGCCCTCGATTCGGGAAGGGAGGTGCTCCGCTGCCGGGAAACCCTGGCATCCCTACTGGGGGTGAGCGACCCCTCCCGCATAGTCTTCACCAAGAACGCCACCGAGGCCCTGAACCTCGTGCTCCGGGGGAGGCTAAGCCAGGGTGGCCACGTGGTGATAACCTCCGTGGAGCATAACTCGGTTTGGAGGCCGATCAAGGCCCTGGCAGAGATGGGGGTGGAGTATTCCATCGCCCCCTGCGCTCCCGACGGGACCCTTGACCCCTCCGAGGTGGCGGCCCTGGTCCGGAAGGACACCCGGCTAATTGCCTGCACCCATGCCTCCAACGTCCTGGGATCCCTGCTCCCGGTGGAGGAGATAGCCCAAATCGCCGCGGAACACGGCGTCCCCCTCCTGGTGGACGCAGCCCAGACGGCTGGCCGCTACCCCATCCGCGTGGAGGGCATGGGCATCCAATACCTCGCCTTCACAGGCCACAAGGAGCTCTTCGGGCCCCAGGGCACTGGGGGCCTCTATGTGGCCCCGGGATGGGAGGTGGAACCCCTGATCTACGGGGGCACGGGCAGCCTCTCAGAGAGCGCCGAGCAGCCCGGCTTCCTCCCTGACCGTTACGAGAGTGGGACCCTGAACGCCTGGGGGCTGGCCGGCCTGAGGGCGGGGGTGGAGTTCGTGGCCGCCCAGGGGGTGGAGAAGATCAGGGATCATGAGAAGGCCCTGACCGAGCGCCTGCTTGAGGGACTGGAATCCCTGGGAAGGGCGGTGATATATGGGCCCCGTCGCTGGGCAGAGCGGATAGGTGTGGTCTCCTTCAACCTGGAGGGTATCAGCTCCTCAGAGCTGGCCTACCTGCTGGACGAGGAATACGGGATATGTGTGAGGTCTGGCCTCCACTGCTCTCCCCTGGCCCATAACACCGCCGGGACCCTGCGCCAGGGAACGGTCCGGGTAAGTTTTAGCCTGATGAACACCCTAGAGGACGTGGATTACCTCCTCGGGGCCCTGGAGGAAATAGCCGGCTCCCTTTGAGGCGGCCGGTCCGGGGGCGACCTCTTGGGCTCCACTCCATCCCGGGCACCAACCCGGGGAAATCGCTGGGCGTTACGGGAATGCGCGTTCCGTTGAATTCCCCATCCCGCCGCACGCTGGCCCCAGGGTCATATACACCGAACCGGCAAGGGAGTCCTCACCCCATCGGCTTTCACCGAAGGGTCCCGTGACGGCATTTGCCAGCGAACTGGACCGTGGGTCAAGGCCTTGGGATTAGAATCGGTTTGGGCAGCCGGAAGTAAAAGGGATCTCCGGCGGCAAGAGAGGAGACAGGCGCTACCTGCATGAGGTCGAGGAAGAGCGTACTTCTCCCCGCTTTCCCCAAGTAAAGCCCATCTCATCTCCCGTAAACCCCTAAGGGATGCCCATCAACCCGCTAAAGCGTAAGAAAAGGGCGGGGACGAGGCCCCGCCCCTCTCCATCCTGCGCCCTCCTCACTCGGGCACGAAAGCCTCCATGTCCTGCATGTTGCCGATGGTTTGGTCCTTCCACTTGACCTTCACCCGCATCCCCACATGGATGTCTTTGGGGTCGCACCTGACCACGCCCATCACCCAGGAGTCGCACCCGTCGAACTGCACCATGGCGGAGACCCTGGGCTCTGGCATGGGATTCCCTCGTATGTCCGCGTATTGGATAGTGTAGGTGCGCACCGTACCGTGGTCGCTGATCTCCACGGGTTCGTCGATCTTCACGTGGCACTTGCGGCAGTAGAAGGGCCCCGGGAGGTACACCATGCCGCACTGGTGACACCTTATGCCCACGAGCTTTTTATCCTTGAAGCCCTCTAGCATGAGGTTGATGCCTCTCGCCTCGATGTTGAAATGGAAGGTGGAAAGCTCCCAGGACCCCTGGACCACCTTGGTCTCCTCCATCATTTCCTCCCTCCTCTCAAAGCTTCTTGGGCTTATCGGCGAGGATGGTGATGCTTGTGTACTGCATCAGGCCACCCCATCCATGGGCCATAGCCTTGTGTACCTCCTTCTCCACCTGGCGCTCGCCTGCTTTACCCATGATCTGCAGGGCGCACTCGGTGACCCGGTTCAAGGCCGAGGTGCCGATGGCGTTGGTGCTCACCACCCCGCCCGAGGCGTTTACTGGCAGCCTGCCACTCCTCTCCAGCTCTCCCTTTTCCAGTAACTTGTGGGCCTCACCCACCTCGCACATGCCCACCAATTCCAGGTACATGAGGGTCTGGTGGGCGAAGCCGTTGTAAATCTCCACGTAGTCGATCTCCTTCTTGGGGTCCTCGATGCCCGCCCTTTTGCAAGCCTCACGCGCAGCGATGACGGCTTGCATCTGCTCGGCCGGGTCGGTGATGAGGCCTTCTATGAGGTTACCGGTGGTGGGATCCGAGGCACAGCTGGCCACCCCCCATACCCAGGCCACCTTGTCGGCGATCTTGGCTGCCTTCTCCTCGCTGGCCAGGATGCACACCGTGGCCCCGTCAGTGGTGG
>JAPWVA010000286.1 GCA_028275245.1 Actinomycetota bacterium | reverse complement strand
AGGCGGGCAAGACAGAAGGAAACCGGATGGGACTCACCCGGGCAGTGGCGGGCGACCTGTGGCGCCTCTGGTCCAACCGTGACTTTCGAAGGCTCTGGATTGGACAGACGGTGTCCTCCGTGGGAGATTGGTTGGCCACCTTCGCCCTTCTTTCCCTGGTGTGGAGTAAGAGCAACTCCGCGGCCGCAGTGGCGGGTCTTCTCGTTTTACGCATCCTTCCTTCCACCTTTTCCGGGGCCATAGCCAGCTGGATAAGCGACCGCTGGGATCGAAAGAAGATACTGGTATACTGCGACATCATCAGGGGCCTGCTCATCTTGTGGGTGGCGGTGGTGGGAGCTTTGCCCTTCCTCTACCTCCTTATTTTCTTCATGGAATTCTTCACCATAACCTACATGGCCACCCGTGATGCCGCCCTCCCCAACCTAGTGGAGCCAGGAGAACAGCTCACCATGGCCAACTCCATGACCCTGGGAAGCGCCTACGGCTCCATCCCCATATCAGCAGCCGTTTTCGCCCTGCTGGTGGTGGGGCAGTCCCCCCTTCTCAAGGGGTTGGAAAGGATATTCTGGTTCGAGCAGAACCGGTATTCCTTGGCCTTCCTGGCGGATGCCATCACCTTCTTCTTCTCGGCGACGATGATAACCCGGATCGAGGGAAGTTTCTCTCAGCAAGGCAACGATGAGAACAGGATGGAGAGAACTGGCACCGGCAGGGAGGAGGGAGTGGTGGGAAAGATGGCAGAAGAGAGGAAGGAATCCCTCCTTTCCTCCATCGCCTACTCCTTCCGGGAGCCTTTCATGAGGGCATTGACGGCCGCCATAGCCACCGGTTGCCTGGGGGGAGGAGGGTTGTTCTCGGTCGGGGTAGTGTACGTGAGGGAGGTCCTCAGGGGCAATGATTTCCAATTCGGTATGTTGATGGCCCTTTTCGGTGTGGGCATGTTGACAGGAATCGTGGGACTCCAGTTCATAGCACGGATAAGGGCCAAGGCGGCCATATTCAAGGCGGGATTGATAACGGCGGGAGGGACCTTGGCCTGGATGTCCCTCATCACCGTCATGGAAGTCGCTTACCTTGCGGCCTTGCTTTTCGGCGCCGCCTTCTCGGTCATATTCCTGGCTGGAATAACCCTGATCCAGGAGACGATAAACGACGAGAACCGGGGCAAGGCCTTTGCGGCCTTTCACTCCATCTCCAGGATCTTCTTGCTCCTGGGTGCCGTGTTCTCAGCCTCCCTTGCGGGGAGTGTGGGGGAGTTTCACCTGGACTTGGGACTTTTTACCCTGAGGGTGTGTGGCACCACCATAGCCATGTTCGTATCCGGGATTTTGTTGGCATCGGTTTCCCTGATACCCGTGCAGGGGGGTGCGTCGAGGGAAGGAGCTGGGGATGAAGCCCGGGAGGAAGGCGCCCTGGACCCTCGACCGGGAGGATGGCCTCACTGATCCCACGGGGACCATACCGAAAGAGAATATGTTACCCGTGGGCCGGAAAATTGCGGGTTCCTTTAAGGAGTGCTACCCGCGGATCGGAGAATCGCGGGTCCCTTTGAGGAGGTCAGTCCTTGCCTTGGTCAGCTCGGGAGGAATGCCGCCCCTACCACGCCCGGCCCGGTGTGGATTCCCATAACCGGGGTGAACTCGGAGAATATGACCTCGCCGGCCACCGGGACCCGGGAGATTATGCGTTTCGCGAGGTCATCCGCTTCCGAGGGGGAGGAGGCGTGGAAAACGGCCAACTCCAGGGGTTTCCTCTCGTTCTCGTCCCAGTATCCCAGCACTAGCTCGGCGATGAGTTCCCTGGCCCTTTCGGCAGATCGCCTCCTTCCCACCAAATCCACCTTCCCCTCGCGGAAGGCGAAAACCGGTTTTATGGACAGGGCGTCGGCGGCCAGGGCGGCCACTGCCTTGACCCTTCCGCTCTTTCTCAGGTATTCGAAGGTGGATATGTAGGCCAGAAGCCTCACCCGGGAAGCGGCTTCGGCAGCCACCCGATAACACTCCTCCAGGGAAGCCCCTGCCTTGGCGGCCTTGGCAGCTCGCAGGACCACCAGTCCTTGGGCAAGGGCAGCGGTCCCCGAGTCCAGCACCATCACCGGGACATCGCGGAAGGATTCCGCGGCCAGGCGGGCGTTGTTATACACGCCGCTCATGGAGGAGGAGATGGTGATGACCAGGATTCCCCGGTACCGCCTAGAGAGCTTTTGGAAGGTTTCCAGGAAGAGCCCGGGAGATATGGAGGAAGTTCCATACCTGCCGTTGAGGGCGGGTAACAGGCGGTAGAACTCCTCCGGGGTCATGTCCACGCCGTCAAGGTATTCCCTGCCGTCCAACACCAGGGTGTAGGGAAGCACCGTGATGTCCAGTTCTTCCACCAGTTCCCTGGGAAGGCAAGTCTGGCTCCCGGTTACCACTGCTACGTTCATGGCCTCTTCTTTCCCTAAAGGTCAATGGGGATTATCATCCCCCTTCCCCTACCGGTTCACCCCGGCATCCATCCCAGCGGATGCGAGGGTTGCATTGGCCTGCGAGATTCCTTGCTCTACTCTCCTTCCCTTTACCCGCCGTTCGCTCGTCTCGCCTCCTACGCCCCGACGAAATTATAAACCCCGAACCCGACTGCTTCCTAAGCCGTGGATCTTCCCGCGCTGTTGGAAGGCCATCCCTCGAGCGGGGACCTTCTCTGGTATGATAAATCGGAA
>JAPWVA010000285.1 GCA_028275245.1 Actinomycetota bacterium | reverse complement strand
CAGGGGCTTGGGCTCGCCGAAGGGCTCCAGTAGCGATGGAAGCTCTCCCAGCACGGTGATACCGTCCCGGACTGCCTCCACCATGAGTTCGAACTGAGGATGCCCCGCCCAGGCCGGCGCGTAATCCCGGGCCAACTCCACCAAGCGGGGCAGGGGAAGCGCCTTCAGGTGCCTCTGGTTCAACCAGCGCAGCTTCGCCCGGTCGAAGATGGCCGGGGCGGTCGAAAGCGCCGAGATGTCGAACTCTCGCACCATCTCCTCCAGGCGCATCACCTCCCTGCCCCCCGAGGGGGTCCAGGACAAAAGCGCCAGGTAGTTCAGGATCGCCTCGGGTAGGTAACCTAGCTCTCGATGTTCCCTGACCGTCACCGCCCCGTACCTCTTGCTCATCTTTCCCCCGTCCGGGTCCAGGAGAAGGGAATGGTGAAGGTAAAAGGGAGGATGGAGATCCAGGGCCTCAAAGAGCAGGATGTGGCGGGGGGTGTTGCTCAGATGATCCTCGCCCCTGATGACGTGGGTGATGCCCATGAGGGCGTCGTCCACCACCACCGCCAGGTGGAAACCCGGCCTTCCATCCGACCTCAGGATGATGAAATCCCCCACGGCCGATGAGGGGAAGGTGACCCATCCGTGCAGAAGGTCACGGAACGCGACCTCACCTTCCCTCACCCGAAAGCGGAGAGCGGGCCTCCTGCCCGCGGCCTCCAGGGCTGTTCGACGGGATTCGGTCAGGTCCCGACAGGAACCGTCGTAAAGAGGGGGCCTGCCCTCCGCCAGGGCCCGCCTCCTCTTCTCCTCCAGCTCCTCGGGGGTGCAATAACAACGGTACGCCTTGCCCTCCTCCAGGAGTCTGCGGGCGAACTCCTGGTATATCTCGAGCCTCTCGCTCTGCCGGTAGGGCCCGCGCGGCCCCCCCACGTCCGGCCCCTCGTCCCAGTCCAGGCCCAGCCACCGGAGATCGCTGAGGATGGACTTCTCGTGGGTGGCGGAAGACCTCCCAGGGTCCGTGTCCTCCACCCTTAAAACCATCTGCCCTCCTCGTCCCCGCGCGAAGAGCCAGTTGAAGAGGGCGGTCCTAACTGAGCCTAAGTGCAGTTCCCCCGTGGGAGAGGGGGCAAACCGAACCCTAATGCCATTTCCTTCCAAAGAAATCCCCTCCGGTACTCGCCTTACCGGATTTTAACATGGCCATCGGAAAGGGTTGCCGGAATTTGGGCGGGAAGCACTAGGGTTAAACGCCCCTTGCGCCACCTTCCTAGGAAAACAGAGGTTAAGGATGATGGCATTTGCGCCGATCTCCGCCCCACAGGGATCAACGGGGAGATCTCTCGGTTTTCCTCACGTGACGTCCTTCGGGAGCGCTGACCCAGCACGCTTTCCCCGTATTGGCTACCGCAATACCAGCTTCCGGGGAGACTCCTACGAGCCGGGAACCGAAGATAAGGGGGCGAGCCGGGCCCGCCCCCTTGGCAAAGGATCCAGCGCGGACCTCACTGTCCCCTTCTTCCCGTCCATGTTTCCATGGAGCGGGAGATCCCCAGGATAGTGGAGGCCACGTCGTACACGGGACCCGGGGTAATCGCTCGCAGGAAGGGCACCAGCTTTACCATGAAGGGCGCCCGCACGAAGCGCTTGTCCTTATGGAAACCCTCGTAGATGCGGTTGGCCATGTCTTCCGGCTCCAGCCAGGGGGTCACTATGGGGGCCTTCACACCCTCGAACATGCCCGTTTTCACGTAGCTGGGGCAGACACAGGTGAACTTTATCCCCTTATAGCCCTTCCTCTTCATCTCCAACCTCAGGGAATCGGTGAAGTTCACCACCGCCGCCTTGCTGGCACAATAGTTGGCCATGAGGGGCACGTAGGTCAGTCCCGCGGCGGAGGCCACGTTGATGAAGTGGCCCTCGTTGCGCCGCATCATGTCGGGAAGGAAGGCCTTGGTCACCCACATATAGGCGTTGAAGTTCACATCCATGGTGCGGAAGTGGTCTTCGTCGGGCACGTCCACGAAGGCCCCGCCCTTGATGATGCCGGCGTTGTTCATCACTATGTCCACGATACCCACTTCCCGCTTGACCTTCTCGGCGGTCTCGTAGACCTTGGCCCGGTCGGTCACGTCCACCACGTAGGAGTATACTTCCCAGCCGCGGTCCTTCATCTCCCTGGTGGTCTTCTCCAGCTCCTTCTCGTTGAGGTCCCAAAGGACCACCCTGGCCCCATCCCGCGCGAAGAGCTCGGCGGTGAGGCGGCCCATCCCCATGGCTCCGCCGGTCACCAGGAAGACCTTACCCCGTACGTCCTTCTTCTTCTCGGACTTGAGCATGGCCGTAAACCTCCTTTCTGTTACGATCGACGCATCCTTTCCCTCGCGACTCCCCTGACATCCGGGTACCGCAGGCACAGGGAGCCCCCGGGGATGACTCGTTCCTCAGCCCCCACGAAACCTGATCAACCACCGGATGCAGAAGAATATATCACAAATAACGGGGGGCATGAACGCCGGCCGGGTACATCCCGGAGAGACCTTCCCGAGGCTCGCCGGCGACCGGGGGAGCGAGAGGGGAACACCGTATACCTAAAGGGACTGGGATCAATGGAAGGATGCTCCCCGCGGGAAGCCGGCATCCCCCCGCCGGCAAGGGCCCGGAGTGGCGGGCGCCATGCCGGTCGAGGGCTCACGAGCCGGGGACGGGTATCTCTCCCCTCTCGTACTTCTC
>JAPWVA010000284.1 GCA_028275245.1 Actinomycetota bacterium | reverse complement strand
GTGGGCTCCCAGAAGGCCTTCATGACCCCTCCTGGCCTGGCGGCGGTGGCGGTTAGCCCCAAAGCGTGGGAACTGGTGGAGAGGTCCTCATCTCCCCGCTACTACTTCGACTTCCGCAAGGCCAGAAAGAAAATGGCGGAAAGGGAGCCGCAGACGCCCTTCACCCCCGCCATCAGCCTGGTGCGGGCTATGTCGGTGGCGGTGGAGATGATGCTGAAAGAGGGCCTGGAGAACGTCTGGGAGAGGCACCGGGTGCTGGCCGAGTGCTGCCGGGCGGGGGTAAAGGCCCTGGGGCTGGAGCTCTTTCCCAAGGACCTTACCGGGGCCTATGCCGTCACCGCCGTCAGGGTCCCCGAGGGCCTGGATGGAAGGGAGTTGGTCAGGCACATGAACCGCCGCCACGGCGTGATCTTGGCCGGCGGCCAGGATCAGCTCAAGGGCAAGATCTTTCGCATTGGGCACGTGGGCTACTATAACTTCTTCGACCTGGTGACAGCCCTGTCCGCCCTGGAGCTCTCCCTGAGGGAGCTGGGGGTTGGGTTGAGGCTGGGAACGGGCCTTGCTGCCGCCGAGGAGAAATACCTGGAGCTCACCGGGGGCGGAGGTTAGGGGAGATCGTGGGCGAAGGGAACTTATGATCCGGGAGGTGCAGAGCCGGTGGCCAAGGTGTTGGTGAAGGAGGAGATCTCCTCCGCAGGCGTGGAGCTTCTGAGCAGGGAGTTCGAGGTGGACTTCCGGCCTGATATGGGCCGGGAGGAGCTCCTATCCTGCATTGAGAAGTATGACGCCTTGGTGGTGCGCAGCGGCACGAAGGTGGACGCCGAGCTCATCGAGGCCGCCAAGAACATGAAGGTGATAGGAAGGGCAGGCGTGGGCGTGGACAACATAGACGTGGAGGCGGCCACCAAGAAAGGTATCATGGTCATCAACGCGCCCCAGAGCAACATCATATCCGCTGCCGAACACACCATGGCCCTGCTCCTGGCCATGTGTCGCCACATCCCTGAGGCGGTTAACTCCCTGCGGGAAGGTAGGTGGGAGAGGAAGAAGTTCGAGGGCGTGGAGCTCTACCGGAAGGTCATGGGCATCATCGGCTTGGGGAGGATCGGCTCCCTGGTGGCCCAGAGGTGCCTCTCCTTCGGCATGCAGGTCATCGCCCACGATCCTTACATCTCCACCGAGCGGGCCCAGAAGCTGGGAGTGGAGTTGGTCACCAGCTTGGACGAGCTCCTTGCCCGGGCCGACTTCATCACCGTGCATCTTCCCAAGAACCCGGATACCTACCATTTACTGGGAAAGGAAGAGTTTTCCAAAATGAAGGACGGGGTGCGCATCCTCAACGTGGCCCGGGGTGGGGTGGTGGACGAGGAGGCGCTTCTCGAGGCGCTGGACTCGGGCAAGGTGGCCGCCGCCGCCCTGGACGTATTCGAGGAGGAGCCCCCCGCCAGGATGGAACTGATAAGACATCCCAGGGTGATAGCCACGCCGCATCTGGGCGCTTCAACGCAGGAGGCCCAGGACCGGGCGGGCGTGATGATAGCAGAGCAGGTGGCGGCGGCCCTGCGAGGTGAGTTCGTGCCTAACGTGGTGAACCTCCAGGTACAGGCGGAGGTGGACGAGACGGTCCGTCAGTTCCTTCCCCTGGCGGAGAAGCTGGGGAGGCTCCTCACCCACCTGGTAGAGGGACACGTGGAGGAGATAGAGGTGGAATATCTTGGAAACCTAGCTGGCCACGAGACGGGAGTGCTCACCGTGGCCGTCCTCAAGGGCTTTTTCGAGAGGATAGTCTTCGAGCCGGTGAACTACGTGAACGCACCCGTATTCGCCCGGGAGAGGGGACTCTCGGTGAGGGAGAGCAGGTCTGAGAGCTCCAGGGATTATGTGAACCTCATCATGGTGAGGGGGAGGAAGGACGGTGACCAGGTGGCGGTGGGCGGTACCCTGGTGGGGCTTTCCAACAGCGAGCGCTTCGTCCATGTCTACGAGTATGACATAGACCTGGCGCCCTCGCAGTACATGGCCTTTTTCCGCTACGTGGACGTGCCGGGCATGATAGGGAAGATCGGCACCATCCTGGGAGATCACAACATAAACATCGCCCACATGCAAGTGGGGCGTAAAAAGATAGGTGGCGAGGCGGTGATGGGAATCAATGTGGACCAGCCTATTCCCGAGAAGGTGATGGAGGAGATCCGAAGGATCCCCAACGTGAGGGACGGCAAGTTCATCGTGCTTTGGTGAGAATATCCTTAAAGGGGTTCACCTATCGCCTTTCCGGGTTTCCGGCCTGGAGCGGTAACCGATGCGGGAGGAATTAAAATGGCGCGGAGAGTGTACATCTTCGACACCACCCTGAGGGACGGGGAGCAGGCGCCCGGAATAAGCCTCAACGTGAGGGAGAAGGTGGAGATCGCCGAGCAGCTCGCCCGTCTCCAGGTGGACGTGATCGAGGCGGGGTTCCCGGTATCCAGCCCCGGGGACTTCGAGGCGGTCAGGGCGGTGGCCAAGGCGGTCAAGGGGCCAGCCGTCTGCGCTCTGGCCCGGGCTGAGAGGAACGACATCGACTGGGCCTGGGAAGCTGTGATGTATGCCGAGAGGCCAGTGATCCATACCTTCCTCTCCACATCGGAGTACCACATGAAATATCAGTTGAAGAAGACCCCGGAGCAGATCCTGGAGATGGTGAGGGACGCCGTGGCCTACGCCAAGAAGTACGTGGAGT
>JAPWVA010000283.1 GCA_028275245.1 Actinomycetota bacterium | reverse complement strand
GCGGGCGATAACCCCGCCCATATCCCACCCTTCGGGTCGTGCGCCGCCGGAGGAGCGTTCAGGTGGGCCGTGCCCCTCGAGTCCGCCCCCGGCGAGAAAATCCCGACGGTTCCCGGATTATCCCATCGGCCAAGGTCAATGGACGCTGTTCCCGTACCGAAGATATCTTGGGCGGTTCGAAAAGGATGGTTTTCCGGGTGACGGGAGGGAACCATGACCCTGGAGAGGAGAGAGGTCCTCCTGGCGGCCCTGCGGGGAGAACCCACTCCCAGGTTCCCGGTCATGGGTCCGGGAGGTTCCATCAACGTACTCACCCGCCACGTGCTGGAGAGGTTCCACGTGGCCCTTCCTTCCGCCCATTACAGCGGCGTTCTCATGGCCGAGCTGGCGTCCGCGGTGGGAGACATGGTGGGTTTCGATAACAACGGTGTTCCCTTCTGTTTAACGGTGGAAGCCGAGGTCCTGGGAGCCAGGGTGGATATGGGAAACGGAAACACCCTTCCCCGCATATCGGCCTATCCCGAGCTATCCCCCTGGGAGCTGGCGGAAAGCGTGCCTCCCACTCCCCTGAACAAGGGGAGGATTCCCCAGGTGTTGAGGGCTGTAGGCCTACTGCGGAAGATGAGGCCCCACGTACCTGTGGTAGGCAACCTCACGGGACCCGCCACCCTGGTCTCCTATCTGGTCCGCCCCACCATCCTTTTGGATTTGAT
Organism: Actinomycetota bacterium; assembly: GCA_028275245.1. Classification (GTDB taxonomy): domain Bacteria; phylum Actinomycetota; class Geothermincolia; order Geothermincolales; family RBG-13-55-18; genus JACVJK01. The sequence continues at coordinate 2,011 of JAPWVA010000283.1, read as the reverse complement.
GCGCAGGGAACCCGGTTTTCTCCACCACCTGTTGGAGGAACTGGTCTCGTTCCTCTGTGCCTACGCGGAGGCCTTGGTGGATCAGGGCGCGGAAGTCCTGGTCATCCATGAACCGGTGGGGAAGATGGGGACCTACGTGGGGATAGACCTTTTCTCCAACGTCCTACCGTACCTCAACGAGGTGGCCCGCTACGCCCACCTGGGGGGCGCCTACCTGGTGCTCCATTTGTGCGGTTCGCGGAAGGAGATGATAACCGCCTGCCGGGAAGCCCACGTGGACGCCTTCTCCTTCGACCCGGAGGTGGATCCCGGCGAGGCATCTTCCTTTCTTTCCAAACCGGTGGTGGGAACAGTCCCCCCTTCCCTGGTGCGTTACTTCCCGCCGGAGATGGTCCTGGAGGAAATCCTACTCACGGTGAGGCGTGGCGCATCCCTCATATCTCCCCCCTGCGGGTTGGGCCTCGACACCCCCTTCGCCAACCTACGGATCATGAAGGAGGCCTCCTATCGTTTCCGCGTCGTTTGATGAAGCAGCCACGTTTCCCCCGCTTTCCCCTCGGCAAGCCCGGTAACGCCCTTGATGCCCTTTCCGCGCCCACCCTGCCGTCCCCCTCCCTCCCTTTTTATGGGAAGCGCGATCCTGCCACATCCAAGAACCCCTACCGCGGAGGAACGGTGCATACACCACTACCCATCCCGGGCCTGGGCGGAAGGTCAGGGTAGGTCTCGCCTGCTATCCCGGTGTCGATACCCAGAGCCGCGATCATCGGCGGCATGTCAGGACAAGACCGGGAGGGAAAGACCCGGTGCTTCCCCGGGGACCCGTGGACCCATCCCGCGGGCCGAGCCCCGGTCATAACCTCGCTTCACCGGCCTCTCGTGCATGCTCTATAATTGGATAGCCCGCGGGACCGTCCGGTCGGGAGTCCATCCCGCTTCCGACCTTGGACGGAACCCCGGCAGCTTCCAGGGCCGGGCGCTACCGGTGGACCGAGCGGACTCGATGGAAGATGTTCACGGCTAAAAACCCCTTGGAGATGATCGGGAGCACTCCCCTGGTGCGCCTCACCAAAGTGGTGCCCTCCAACCCCAGGGTGGAGATCTACGCCAAGATGGAGGGGTTCAACCCCTGCAGCTCCGTGAAGGATCGCATCGCTAAGTACATGATCGAAGGAGCGGAAGCCCGGGGTGAACTGACCCGGGACAAGACGGTCATAGAGGCCAGCAGCGGAAACACCGGCATCGGCCTGGCCATGGTCTGCGCTTACAAGGGTTACCGCCTCAAGATCGTCATGCCTGAGTCCATGAGCGTGGAAAGGCGAAGGGTGATGGAGGCCTTCGGGGCGGAGGTCATCTTGACCCCGGCCGAGCTGGGCATGAACGGAGCCATCGAAAAGGCACTGGAGATCAGCCAGGACCCGTCCTATTACCATCCCAACCAGTTCGCCAACCCCGACAACGTGCGTGCCCATTACGAGGGTACGGGATCGGAGATCCTCCAGCAGGTTGACGACATAGACGTGCTGGTGGCGGGCATTGGGACCGGAGGGACCATCATGGGGGTAGGCAAGAGGCTGAGGGAGGTGTATCCGAACCTGCGAATCGTGGGGGTGGAACCCTATCCCAAGTCCCTCATTCAGGGGCTCCGCAACCTCTCGGAGTTCCTGCCTCCCATCATGGATCTATCCCTCTTGGACGAGAAGATCAACGTGGAGGACGGCTGCGCTTTCAACACGGTGAGGGTCCTGGCCAGAGTGGAGGGTCTTTTCGTGGGGATATCATCGGGAGCGGCGGTCCACGTGGCCCTCCAGGTGGCCGAGAAGATGGACCGAGGCAGGATCGTGGTCATCCTTCCCGACCGGGGTGACCGTTACCTGAGCACCGACTGTTTCAGCTGCGGGAACATGGAATGCGTCTACGCCGATTTCGCCCGCTCCCTGCGGAAAACGGAGCGGGCATAGAGGCGTGGAAGCGAGCCCGGAAAAGGCGAGTGCTTAAAAACGGCTTCCGT
>JAPWVA010000282.1 GCA_028275245.1 Actinomycetota bacterium | reverse complement strand
TCCTGGTAGCCGGGGGCAAGATAGAGGCCATATCGAGGGCATTTCCAGATAGGGGTCTCAAGGTGCTGGAGGCGGAGGGGATGTACGTCTTCCCCGGTTTCCTCGACCTCCATGCCCACTTGCGTGAACCGGGGAAAGAGGAGGCGGAGGACCTGGAAACCGGGCTGAGAGCGGCGGTAAGGGGAGGTTATACCGCGGTGTGTTGCATGCCCAACACCGAGCCCCCGCTGGATAACTCGGAACTGGTGGAGGCCCTGTACTTTAAGGCAAAAGAGATAGGCCTGGCCGACCTGTTCCCCGTGGGTTGCATCACCAGGGGAAGGGAAGGCCGGGAGCTGGCGGACATGGGGCTTATGAGTTCCTGTCGGGCCCGGGTGAGGGCCTTTTCCGATGATGGGGATGGGGTGATGGATTCGGGACTTATGAGGAGAGCGCTCCTGTACTCCCGCGCGCTGGGCACGGTGATCATCTCCCACCCCGAGGACCGCGCCCTGAGCCGGGGTGGGCAGGTGAACGAGGGCAAGGCCTCCTACCTGATGGGACTGCGGGGCATACCTGCCCTGGCGGAGGAAGTGATGGTGGCCAGGGACATACTGTTAGCCGAGGAGACGGGGGCAAGGCTCCACCTGGCCCACTTGAGCACCGCCCGTAGCGTCCAACTGGTCAGGGAGGCCAAGAAGAGGGGTGTTCCGGTGACGGCGGAAGTTACACCCCACCACCTCCTGCTCACCGAGGAAGATATCCGGGGATACGATACCAACTTCAAGGTTAACCCACCCCTGAGGACCCGGGATGATGTGAGGGCGCTGCTTGAGGGACTGGTGGACGGGACCATAGACGCCGTGGCCACCGACCATGCCCCGCACACCCGGGAGAGCAAGGAACAGGAGTTCGATTACGCCCCCTTCGGCATATCGGGGCTGGAGACGGCCTTTCCCCTTCTATACACCGAGCTGGTGCTTAGAGGGGAGCTGGGACTGGACGAGCTGGTGGCTCTCTTCACCTCCGGACCGGCCCGGGTCCTGGGCGTGTCACCCCCCCTATACGGAGGCCAACTGGTTGAGGGAAGGATCGCCGACCTGGTGATTTTCGATCCCCGGGCCAGGTGGGTCATCGACCCGTCGCGATTCGCCTCCAAGGGGAGGAACACCCCCTTTGCCGGAAGGGAGGTCAAAGGAAGGGTGGTGGGCGTGCTCAAGGAGGGGAGGGTCGTTTACGCGGAGGATGGGTTGCTTCAGGATGTGGGGACGGTGAGTTGAGGGGAGTTCCATGAAAAAGAAGGGGGATGGGGGATGACGGAGAGGGAGAAGGTCCTACTGCTGGGGATGGGGATGCCCCTCGAGAGCCCCTCTCTCGCGGGGCGCGCGACCCTGGGATATGTGGATGCCTTGCGCTGCCTGGGTTACGAGGTAGCGGTTCTGGATGACCTGCCCCATCCGGTGCTGGCCGGTATTACCTCCAGGGACGTGGCGCTCTACATTGAGCCCCTTTCCCCAGTGATCATCAGCAGGTTGATGCAGGTGACCGGTTCCCGCCACCTCCTGTGGGAATTGAGGGAAGGCCATTTCCCGGCGCTTTGCATGTCCCAAGTGGCGTTGGATTCTGGGGACCCTTTCCGCCAACACGAGAGGTGGAGGGCGGCCCTGGGGATGAAAAGGCTTTTACCCCGCTCGCTAGGGGGTGGCACCGGGGCAGGTTGGGTGGCGGTGGCCTCGGATGGGGAGGGGACACGGATACTGGCAGCGGTACTGCCGGGGGCGAGGTTCCCGGAACCTGCCAGGCGCCGGGTACTGGAGGCTACCCGCGCCTTGGGATGGCCCGGCGTTTGGGAAATGGATGTCGAGATTTGTGATGGGAATGACATCGCCCTTGTGGATATCAGGCCCCACCCTTTCCGTGTCCTTGCCCTGGCGGGACGCCTTGCAGGCGTGAATCCGGTGGAATTGCACCTCTCCCTGTTACTGGGCAGGAAGGGATGGGCGGAAGGGCTGGAGGAGACATGGGTGGGAGAGCCGATGCAGGCGCTGCCCGTGGGAGAGGTGGAGACGGAAGGGGAGGGACCACGGTGGGGCGGAGTGCCGACCCTTCAGGCGGATTGTCTACAACCCAGCGAAGCCTCGGTGATGCTGAAGGCGGGCTGCATTACCCGGCAGGGGGAGCAACGACTGGTTCTGTGGGAGGAGCTGGAGGAGTCTGGCTTCCTCGAGGGAAGGGGGTTGGCGGTGGCCCCTCCTTGCCATCTGGGAAGGAGGATGGCAGGGGAGGTCCTGCACAGGGTGGCGGAGGAAGCCCGGCGCCACCGGGGATTTACGGTGATCAGGCTCTTGCTGGGGCGAGGAAGGGTCCGCCTGGCAGGGGTGGAAGGGGGATCAAGCCAGTGGCCCTTCGCATTCTGGGTGGAGAAGCTGTTCGGCTCCGAAAGGGTCCTGGAAGAAGGGGTTTTGCCGGCAGAGCACCCATGCCATTTCCCCGGTGGTGGGCCGTACCTGGCCAGGATACCTACGACTGGCGGAGGGGGGAGTGACGAGGGGATCTTGGAGGATAAAGGAAAGGATAGGCAGCCCTGGGGTTATCGCCTGGCCCTGGGAAAGTCCCTGGAGGAAGTGCTGGCAAGGGCAGTACTGGAACGCCTGGGAGGACTTCCCCGAGGCGGCAAGGCGGTCCTCAGCGTGGCGGACAGGGAAAAGCGGGAGGTCATAGGACTGGCTAGGGAACTCGCCCTTAT
>JAPWVA010000281.1 GCA_028275245.1 Actinomycetota bacterium | reverse complement strand
GGCGAGAAGTTTTGCAATCGGGTCCGCCAAATGCAGCCTTCCGGGACGAGGCATCAGCCGTCATCTTCCCAGGGACTGGCCCCTTCAGCCATCGCGTGAGCCGGGCTGCGGAGGCTGTGGCTCTTCCCAGGCTTGTCCGTCTTCCCGGAGGATCACCGGGACGGGCGCATCCAGGCTCAACTCCCCCTCTTCCCACCGGGTGGAATAGGCATGGAATCCCACCCCGGCTTCCGCGGCTCGCAAGGCCTCCCGGGCGAAGTCCCGGTCCGTTTTCCCGTTGGGTCGCAGGACCTTAGCTCCCGGCCTCTGGATCACGAAAACCACGCAGGCGCGGAACCCCTCCCCTACCGCTTTGCCCAATTCCGCAAGGTGACGGGTCCCCCTCCGTGTGGGGGCATCGGGGAAGAGGGCAGTCCCTTCCCTGACCAGGGTGCAACCCTTGACCTCCACCAGGCACGGGGGAAGGCCTTCGCCCTCCAGAAGGAAGTCCACCCTACCCCCGGCGTAGGGGAACTCGGGCCGGATGATCCCGTATCCCTGAAAGGGCTCCAGGCGTCCTTCCTCCAGCGCCTCCCGGAATAGGCGGTTGGGAAGGCGGGAATCGATGGTGGTCCACCCCTCCGGCGTCTCCACGGCGAAGGCGCCGAAACGGGTCTTCCGGGCGGAGGTGCCCCTTACCGCCGTGGGGTGGAGGAGCAGGCTCGCGCCGGGCGATAATAATTCCGCGAGCCTGCCGGGATTGGGGAGGTGAACATCCTCCCTACTACCCTCTACCTCGGCGGAGAGCAGGAAGCGGTTCTTCCTTGCCACGAACTTTCCCCTCACCAGGTGCTCGGGGATCCTCATTCTCATCACGTCCCGATCCAGACCGTTTCTCGGTCCCACCCGCACTCGTGGGAGGGACCGAACCCCAGGCTCATCCGCGGGGCTCCCGGGGGTGCCGCCAGGGCGATCCGCTGGGTTTGGCTACGCCATGGCCGTACCTCTCCGACGGGGGACCTGGCGGCAACCCTGCCAGCTTTTCTCAGAAGAAGCAGAGGGGCGTGGGACAACCGCCCGCGTACTCCGATTCAGCCATGGTGTACTCGGGCTTTTCCATGAGCCTCATCATGGAGTCGCTTCCCAGGTACAGCACTTGTTCCCGACGACTTCCGTAACGGTATACGGTTATCCCCTTGCAGCCCAGGCGGTAGGCCATGAGGTAAGCCTTCTCCACATCTTCGATGGAGGCGTCAGCGGGGAAGTTGATGGTCTTGGAGACGGCGTTGTCGCAGAACCTCTGGAAGGTGGCCTGCATGCGCACGTGCCACTCCGGGGCTATGTCGAAGGCGGTCACGAAGACCCGACGAACGTCCTCGGGTATCTCCCGCATGTGCTGGATGGAGCCGCTACGGGCTATGTCCATCATGAGGTCGTTGGAGAAGAACCCCCTTTCCCTGGCTACCTTCTCGAAAACCGGATTGATCTCCATGAGCTTGGTCCCCTCGATGACGTTGCGCACGAAGGATATGGCAAAGATAGGCTCTATGCCGCTGGAACACCCGGCGATGATGCTGATGGTGCCGGTGGGAGCGATGGTGGTGGTGGTGGCGTTGCGCATGGGGATGCCCTTCTTCTCCCACACGGAGCCTGGGTAGTTGGGAAAGACGCCCCGGGACGCGGCTAGTTCGGAGCTGGCCCGGTGGGACTCCTCCTGCAGGTGAGAGGCGATGCGAGCCGCCACTTCCAGGGCTTCCTCCGAGTCGTAGGGTATGCCCATGAGCAGCAGGGCATCGGCGAACCCCATGAGACCCAGTCCGATCTTGCGGTTGCCCAGGCTCATGCGCTCGATCTCCTCCAGGGGCCAGTGGTTCACATCTATGACGTTGTCCAGGAAGTGCACGGCAGAACGGATGACCCGGGTGAACCTATCCCAGTCCAGCTCCCCGTCCCTCACCATGGCCGCCAGGTTGATGGAGCCCAGGTTGCAGCTCTCGTAGGGGAGGAGGGGCTGTTCCCCGCAGGGGTTGGTGGCCTCGATCTCCCCCAGGTGGGGGGTGGGGTTGGCCCGGTTTATGGTGTCCAAGAAGAGGAGTCCCGGGTCGCCGGTGCGCCAGGCCTGGGTCACGATGAGGTTGAAGACGTCCCGGGCATGGAGGCTTCCCGTCACCGCCCCGTTCCTGGGGTTGCGTAGCAGATAGACGTCGTCCCTTTCCAGGGCCTGCATGAACTCCTCCGTGACCCCCACCGAGAGGTTGAAGTTGGAGAAGACACCCTCGCGGTCCTTGGCGGTGATGAAGTCGATGATGTCGGGGTGATCGCAGCGCAGGACCCCCATGTTGGCCCCTCTTCTCCTGCCCCCCTGCTTTATGACCTCGGTGGTCACGTCGAAGATGCGCATGAAGGATACGGGGCCGGAGGCGATGCCCATGGTGGTGCGGACCACATCCCCCTTGGGACGGAGCCGCGAGAAGGAGAAGCCGGTGCCGCCGCCCGACTTGTGGACCAGGGCCATGTGTTTCACGGCGTCGAAGATGCCGGGGATGGAGTCCTCCACCGGGATGACGAAGCAGGCGGAGAGCTGTCCCACCTCCGTCCCGGCGTTCATAAGGGTGGGGGAGTTGGGAAGGAATTCCAGGTTGACCATCATGCGGTAGAACTCCTCCTCCAGCGCCGCCACGTCCGCTCGGGGGTCGTGTTTCAAGTCCGCCTCCGCCACTGCCCGGGCCACCCTGCGGAACATCTGGTCTGG
>JAPWVA010000280.1 GCA_028275245.1 Actinomycetota bacterium | reverse complement strand
GATGTCCTCCCTGCGGGTGACACCGGTGAGCACCAGGCAGGTATCCATTCCGGCTCTCCAGCCCCCCAGAACGTCAGTTTCCAAGCGGTCCCCGATCATCAGGGTACGGTCAGGCGCCGTGCCCAGCCTGGCCAGCGCCAGCTGCATCATGAAGATGTTGGGTTTACCCACCACGGTGGCCTGCCTGCCGGTGGCCGTCTCCAAGCAAGCGATGATGGCCCCCGCGCCCGGCCATATCCCTTCCGGGGCAGGGAAGCTGGCGTCCGGGTTGCTGCCGACGAACTCCGCGCCCCGGGATATGGCTAGGCATGCTATCTTCAGCTTCTCGTAAGTGAGCTCCACGTCCCAGCCTACCACCACCAGCTCAGCCCCCTTGGCCTCCTCTCCCTCCACTAGGGATAGGCCCACCCTTTCCATTTCCTCCCGCAAGCCGGGCCCGCCGATCACGAAGGCCTTTCTCGCTCGGCCAGCGAGGTTTTCCGATATGAAGTCGGCGGTGGCCACCGCCGAGGTGAATATGCATTCCTGCCTGCACTCGAGTCCCATGGAGGAGAGCCGCTCCACGTACTCCGCCACCGTGTAACGGGAGTTATTGGTGAGGAACAGGATCTTCTTTCCCCTTGCCTGGGCCTCTCGGACGAAATCCAGCGCGTCGGGCAGGGGTCGGCGATCCAGGTAGATCACACCATCCATGTCCAGGAGCAACCCATCGTAACGGGCGAGGATGGGTTCCCCCATATCCGAACCTCCGTTCATCTACAAGGTAGTTAAGGGAAGACGGCTCACCCCGCGGGTCCAGCCTCACCGCCATCCCTTCCCGACTCCCTTTCCAGGTCCCTCTGGTAACGGCGGAGGGTCTCCGAGTAGAGCTCTACGTGGGGAGCCATGGCCAAAGCCAGCTTCATCTGGCCCACCGCTTCCGCCAACCTCCCTTGGCGGTACAGGCAGCACCCGAGACCGTAACGGGCGAAGTGATTGGTGGGATCCACCTCCAGGGCCTCCTCGAATTCCCGGGAGGCCAGTGATGTCTGGCCCGAGTTGAAGTAAGCGATGCCCAGGGCCTCCAGTATGGAGCCCCGCCGGGGCTCCAGTTCCTTGGCCCTTCGCAGCAGGTCGACCGCCTCTCGGGGCCTCCTCCTCCCTATGAGCCTTTTGCCCTCCTGAAACAGCTCATACGCCTCGGTCATCCGTTCTCCTCCGGGTCCTGCCTGGACCCCTCGTCGCCATGCGGGATCCGCCGCTATTGTGGGAGGGCCTCACTCCCGCCGGGAGAGACGGGCCAACCCCGCCAGAGGCATGGCGATGAGGCACAACAGCACCAGGTAGGCGGGGAGCTGGGTATACCTGCTCAGGCCCACCTGGGGGCTCACCAGAGATTGGGGGTCTGTACCCGCCGCCGATGCCGCCGCCTTGATGATACGGTAATTGGAGGAGAGAGCCAGGTTGAAGAAGGCAATGCCCAGAAACCCTGCCAGCAGGGAAAGGGACCCGAAATCCAGCGGCAGGGGTGGCCGGCGGAGTAACACCCAGGCGAGTAGATAAAACAAGTCGGCCAGCGCCAGGACAAGGATCAGGTAGGACCAGGGGCCTAGTTGGTAACCCCTCACCCCTGCCACCTGAGGAGAAGCCTCGCCGGAGACCAGCCACTCCACTCTGACCCACTGCAGGGGGACCAGCACCGCCGCCAACAGGGAGGTGGCAAATATGACCAGGGCCGAGGCCCGGTCCGACCTGTCCCAGTCCCTGCGACGCGGCGCAAGATATCTCTGCAGGGATCTCAGGGGCCCACTCCTCTCACTGGGCCTGCCTACCCCGGCCTGGCTCGGGGCGAGAGGGCGATCGCCGGCATACCCCGGAACCGGCTTCAGGTAGGCCACCTTCCCCTTCCTGGCGCGCCCCTTCCCCTCCTTCTTGGCCTCCTTGCCCCCCAAACCCAGGTGGGAAAGGAGTCGGTAACCTCTCTCGCTGAGGGTTATGGTGATACGAAAGGCGCTCCTTTCAGCCTTTTTCTCCTCCAACCCTGGCCTTAGGGAGACCACCTTCTTCTCCCGGGCCGGGGTGAGCTCCCCCCGGGCCCTGGGAGTATCCCCGGGGTTCTCTTCTCCCCCGGGGGACTCCCTACCGGAGGAGCCTCCCCCTCGCCCCGGAGACCTTTGGACGCGAGGTACGGTGCCCTCCCCGGGCGACCCTTCCACCGCGGCCGCAACTCCCGAGATCCTGGAAGCCCTCCCCTTCATCCGGGACAGGCATTCACGGCAGAACAGCTCGCCATCGGGAACACCTTTTCCGCAGCTCACACATTCGGCCATGTTATCATGATAAACTCCTTTACCGACCCCCGGAAGGAATTCTTTCCCTTAAGGCGTCCGGGAGGCCTGCTGTGACCGCATCCCGCTCGGAAGGCGGCCCACGCCGGCAGGACGGCCGCCTCACTTGAAGCGGTACAGGCTGAAGGGGGATATGTCCAGGTCCGTCTCCCCGTCCAGCACCAGGTCCGCCAGGACCTTCCCGGTGACCGGCGCCAGGCAGATCCCATCACCCGAGTGCCCGGTGGCGAGGAAGAACCCCTTGACCCCCTTGACCGTGCCTAGGATGGGAAGGCCATCGGGCGAACAAGGTCGCAGACCGGCGAAGCTCCTGATCACGTCCAGCTCCCCCAGGAAGGGGAGATAACGCACGGCGTTGGCGGCTATGGCGTTCATGCCCTCCGGGGTGGTGCTCTTATCGAAGCCCGCGAACT
>JAPWVA010000279.1 GCA_028275245.1 Actinomycetota bacterium | reverse complement strand
AGCGGTAAATCATCCTCCCAAGCAGGCGAAGCTCTTCCATGCCCAGGAGGATTCCCATGCCTACGTAGCAGGCCAGGCCCAGGGAAGCGGGAATCGCTAGGGCCAAAAAATCCCTGGGAAGCCCCGGGGAAAGGAGTTTTTCCACCGCCAGAAAAGAAGCATAGGTCACCCCGGCCATTGCCGCCGAGGCTATGGCTACCCTGGAAAAGGTCCTTACCAGTTTTTTTCCTCCCAGGCCGCCCACCCTGAAGCGTAAAACAGTCCCGTCCAGCAGCATGGCGAAGAGGTAGGTAATGGAGAAACCGAGGGCCAGGCCTTTCACCCCCATGAGCCTGAAGAGAAGGTAGTTAGAGGTCATGTTCACCACCACCACGAAGCAGTTGTTTATCATAGGGGTCTTGGTGTCCTGCATGGCGTAGAAGGCCTTGGTCGCCAGCATATCCAGGGAATAAGGGACCAGTGCCAGGGAGAAAAACAAGAGTACGCCGGCCAGAAGTTCCGTGTCGCCCGACTTGAAGAAACCGTGTTCCAAAAGGAGGCGGATGATGGGTATGGACAGGGTGAGGTAGAGCACGAAGAAGGGAAAGATGGCCACCATGGTGGACCTGAGCCCTCCGTTGAGAATCTCCCGGAATCCCTCGGTGTTGCCTCTGGCTGCCCTCTCGCTCAAGGAGGGGAACAGGGCGGTGATCACCGAGACAGCGAAAACGCCATAGGGTAGCATGAAGAACAATTGGGCGTACTGGTAGGAGGGAACGCCACCGTCCACCCTGATGGCCAGGGAGAAGAGGAACCAGGTCCCCACCTGCCACAGGAAGATGTAGCCCAGGAGGGGGATGGAGAGCCTTCCGATCTTCCGGATAGCTGGGTGCCTGGCATCGAGGACCAAGCGGTACCTGATCCCCTGGCGCACCAGAGCGGGGAGGTGTACCAAGGCCTGGGCCATCACGCCCAGGGTGGTGCCGGTGGCGAGAACGGTCATGTGCAGGCGATCGTCCCGTGCCCCGGGGAGGAGGCGGAATAACACCACCGTTAGGATCACCACGACGTTGTTGGCGATGGGGGCGAAGGCCGGGACGGTGAAGTGACGGTAGGAGTTGAGGAGCCCCCCGAAAATGGCGGAAAGCCCGTAGAAGATGATTTGGGGCAAGAAGAACCTCAAGAAGAAGGCCGCCTCGGCCCTCACCACGTCTGCCGTGACCTCCTGGGTGGAATAGGTGCCGAAGACAGTCATGAGCCTTATGATGTGAGGGGCGATGATCATCCCCACCACAGTCACTACCAGCAGGACGAGCACGGAGATGTTGATCACTGAGCTGGCGACGTGCCATGCTTCTTCCTCTGAACGGGTGGAGAGGTATTCCACGAAGACCGGGATGAAAAGGGATCCGATGATACCCCCCATGACCAGGTCGAATATCATGTTGGGAAGTGTGTTGGCCAGGTTGTAAGTGCTGGGCAGGTTGGTGCGGCCGTACTGTAGGGTTAGGCCCAACACATAGGCCAGCGAGGCGTAACGGAGGAAACCGGTGATGCGGCTCAACAGTGTCCCCACGGCCATCACGGCGGCGTGCCGGGCGGCCGTCTCAGGGTCATCCCTTGGGGAACAAGATCCGTTTCCCCCCAGCATATCAACTCCTCTTGGCGTGCTTTCCCGTTCTCATGGCCCGGCTGGTCCAGCGAAAGAAGGAAACCAGGGCGAAAAAGGCGGTAAGACAGAGGAACAACACTATGGCCAGGGAGTTGATCATTGAGGTGTTGACGGTGAGGCTGGTCCTGTCCAGGTCGGTGCCCCCAGATTCCAGAACTATCTCCACCGCATAGGAGCCCTTGCGGTGGGCCTCCACGGGAAAGGTGAATTGGTTCTCCCTGGGGAGCAAGGTGACTTCCACCTCGTTCCCCTCCGGGAAGGCGAGGTTGCGATTATCGAGCCGCATCACGGCCTTGACCGGGAATCCCAGGTCGTTTACCACATTGACGGCCAGGCTTCCCTTCAAACCGGATAAGGTCACCGACCTCTTCCTGATGATCCTGATCTTGGAAACCTGGTCCCGGATGAAGCCCTCCGCGCTTTCCAACATCCTTCCAGCGGCGGCCGAATTGACCCCTTCGGTGAACCTGTAGTTCTCCAACAGCAGTACCAGCTCCTTGAGGGTATTGCCCAGGGGTTGGTCCCCAGGGATGGCCGCCGAAAATGCGTATGCCTTCTCCCTGATGTCTTTCAGCCTGGCCAGGAATTCACCGTCCGCTCGGAAGGAAGCCGAAGGCGGCAGGCTAATGTTTTTCACCGGTGGGACCCTCTCAGCCAAGTTCCCCAGGGAGGTCACCTCCACCCACCCGGCCCCGGCTAGGGAGGAATAGAGGCAATCCAAGAAGGCTTCCCCGGGGATGAAGGAGGGCGGAAAGGCAAGTACGCAACCCCTTTCCACGGCCGGTTTTTCCCTCTGCAATACCGCTAGTTCCGCCATGATGTCCTGTGCCTGCATCACCGGGTCGCTCCTGGGGGAAGAGGAGAGAAGGTTGTAAAGGATATCGTCCACCACCAAGCATTTCAGTACCTGTCCTTCCTGGGGGGAGAACCATACTGGCTGGGAGAGGGTGGTCCCCTGCAGGAGTTTCTCGCCCTGGCGGGAGCTTCTCACCACTTCCGGTGAGACCAGGGAGAAGGTGGCGCCGGACCGGACCGTTTCCTCCAGTTGGGCTGGTCCCAGGCGGAACCCCGGATGTGCCAGGCCCGAGAGCCT
>JAPWVA010000277.1 GCA_028275245.1 Actinomycetota bacterium | reverse complement strand
ACGACGATGCCACCCTGCCTCAACGGTGGGGCTCCTTCCGCTTCGACGACGAGGGTGTCCCGGCGACTCGCACCCCCCTCATAGAGGAAGGCGTGTTGGTGGGATACATCAACGACAGGAAGAGGGCTATGCGGGATGGGGTAACAGCCACGGGCAACGGCCGGAGGCAGTCCTACCGTTATCTCCCCATACCCCGGATGACCAACACCTTCATAGCCGCCGGCAGCGCCAGGCCAGAGGACATCATAGCCGACACCGCTTTGGGACTTTACGCGAAGAAGTTGGGAGGCGGGGAGGTCAACCCGGTAACCGGCGATTTCATCTTCTCCGTGACCGAGGGTTATATGATCCGGGGAGGGCGGCTGGCCGAGCCCGTGAGGGGCGCCACTTTGATCGGCAACGGACCCAAGGTACTTCGGGACATCGACGCGGTGGCCGATGATCTGGATTTCGACACCGGCATGTGCGGCAAGGATGGTCAGCTAGTCCCGGTGACCACGGGACAACCCACCCTCAGGGTCAGGGAGCTGGTAGTGGGAGGGACCACGGAGGTGATATGAGTGGAAGGCAGTGGGTCCCCGCTCGACCGGGCCATGCTGGATCGCATGGCCGAGTGGTGCGAGGAGATCGCCCGCGACGCGGGTTCCGGCGCCGAGGTGGAGCTCTTCCTGCAGGAGAGCCGGGGTTTGCAGGTGCGGGTATTCAGCGGTGGGGTGGAGGACCTCCGTTACTCCCACGGGAGGGGCCTAGGTATCAGGGTGGTGAAGGAGGGCAGGCTCGGATATGCCTATACCACCGATTGTCGGTGGGAGGGGGTGCGGCGGGCCGCGGAGGAGGCCATACGCAACTCCCGCTACAGCGATCCCGACGAGCACAACTTCATCCCCCATCCCCGGCCGGTGGACCTAGAGGACCTGGGCATTTACCATCCCCAGTTGCTTGAATGGGATGCCTCCCGGAAGGTGGAGATGGCCCTCGAGCTAGAGCGCCTGACCCTGGCCGCCGACCCCCGCGTGAGAAAGGTGGAGGCCGCCTCCTATGCCGACGGGGTGAGCGAGGTCTTCTTGGCCAACAGCAGGGGCTTTCGGGGTTCATACCTCTCGGGTCATTGCTACTGCTACGTGTTCCCCATCGCCGAGGAGGATGGGGAGGCCCAGACCGGCTTTTCCTTCGACGCCGCCATCAAGCCGGAGGACCTGGACCTGGGGAATGTGGCCCGGGAGGCCTCGGAGATGGCCGTCTCCCAGCTGGGGGCTAGGAGCCACCCCTCCTTCCGAGCAGTGGTGGTGCTGGACAGGATGGTGGCCGCCGAGTTCGTGGGATTCTTGGCCGCGGCCTTGAACGCCGAGGCGGTGCTGAAGGGGCGATCCTTCTTGGTGGGCAGGGAGGGAGAGCAGGTGGCTGCCCCCCTGGTCACCGTGGTGGACGACGGCCTGTTACGGGGAGGACTCGGCTCCTATCCCTTCGACGACGAGGGCGTCCCGTCTTGCCGGAAGGAGCTCATCGAGGATGGGGTGCTCCGCGGATTCCTACACAATACCTACACCGCCTCCCGGGCCGGGACCGCCAGCACCGGCAACGCCAGCCGGATTTCCTTCCGAGAGCCTCCCCGGGTGGGCGCGAGCAACATCTTCCTGGCCCCGAGGAAGGGAGACCGGGATGAGCTGGTCCGACAGGTGGGGGAGGGGATCTTCATTAACCAGCTTATAGGCGTGCACGCTGGGGCCAACCCGGTGACGGGCGAGATCTCCCTGGGGGCCACCGGCCGCAGGATCCGTAACGGTGAGCTGGCGGAGCCGCTACGGGAGATAACCCTGGCCGGAAGCGCCCTGGATTTCCTCCGGCAAGTGGTCATGGTGGGCGAAGACCTTGTTTTCCTGCCTTTCGAGGGGTCCCTGGGCGCCCCCAGCCTGGCCGTGGAGGGCGTGATGATTTCGGGAAAGGGCTGAAAGGGAAGGAAAAAGCGGAGGGCTTAAAGGGAGGAAGAAGATGGGCCTCCGCCCGGCGGCGTTCCGCTGGGGACCTCAGTAAGGGTGCACGTCGCAGCCCAGGATGATGGTGGCCGTCCCCCCGGCCAGGGCTACCCGGCTCCGGCGCCGCTCCTGCTCCATGGCGAGGAAGGGCAGGAGCCAAAGGAAGTACCAGGGCATATAGTATCCTGTGGTGAGCAGATAGGCCAGGAGAATGGTGGAGAAGGCCCCCGGGAGCACTTCCCATTGCCTGGCCTTGGCGGTGGCCCTGGACAGAACGTAAAGGAAGGTGGCCAGGAGGGCCAGGCGGGGAACCCAGTTGCCCAAGGCCGTTGCCAGGCCCGGGGGTAGCCTAAGGACGTACCGCAACAACGATTCCAGGCCAAGTGCGATGATCCCCCCCACGCTACCCATGTTGCTTATCCTTATGTTGTTCATCGTGGAGCGGAAGGTCTCTAGGCCCCGCCAATAGGGGATGAAAAACAAGGCCGATAGGGCGGCCAGGAAGAGCAATAGCCGGGCGATCTCCAGGAGCCTGGAACGAAGGGACCCTTTCCCGTAGGCTGCGCAGTAGAGAAAGGGAGGCAGGAGGATGAGGGTTATGTACTTCACCAGGATGGAAAGGCAGAGGAAGAGGAAGGCCGGCCACTTACTGCCCTTGAGCAAGAAGTAGACGCAGAGCAGGACGAAGGTGACCATCATAAGGTCGTTGTGCCCTCCCCCGATGCCCACGGCAAGGGCGATGGGGTTCCAGGCGTAGACCGCGGCCCCCACCCCC
>JAPWVA010000278.1 GCA_028275245.1 Actinomycetota bacterium | reverse complement strand
GCTCGGCGGGAGCCGGTTTGGACGCCCTGGAGAGGATCATGGCGGGGGAGCTGGACAACGCCTTCCTTTTGGCCCGTCCCCCCGGGCATCATGCCACCGCTAACCGGGGGATGGGGTTTTGCCTTTTCAACAACAACGCCATCACCGCTCGTCACGCCCTCAGGAACCACGGCTTGGAGAGGGTGCTCATTGTGGACTGGGATGCTCATCATGGCAACGGAATACAGGACATCTTCTACGCCGAGCGGGATGTCCTCTACATCTCCACCCACCAGTATCCCCATTACCCCGGGAGCGGCTTTGTAACCGAGGTGGGGAGCGGAGACGGCGAGGGGTTCACGGTGAACTTCCCCTTCCCGGCCGGGACGGGCGAGAAGGCCTACCTCAGGGCCTTCGACGAGGTCATCATACCGGTGGCCAGGCAGTACCGACCTGACCTATTCCTGGTGTCGGCGGGATACGACGGGCATTTCAGCGACCCCCTCTGTTCCATGTTGCTCACCAGTGGGAGCTACCGGTCGATGGCGGAGAGGCTGGTGGGCTTGGCCGAGGAGCTATGCGGAGGCCGTATGATCGTGGCGCTGGAGGGGGGATACAATTTGATGGGACTGGCGGCCTCGGTTGCCGCCACGGTGGCGGCTCTGGTGGGAGTGGAACTGGATCTCCAAGAGGAGGTTCCCTCCCGCCAGGCTCTGGACACGGATAGGGGCTTGGACGTGGTGGATGCCGCCAGGAGCGCCCTTTCCCCTTACTGGGACCTTCCCTGAGACATAGCCGCGTTGACCCACCTTGGATCCCGGAAAACCCTCCCGGGACCGGGCCGCGTGTCGGACGGAGGTGTTTTCCCCTGGATAGCCCGGAGTCTCCCCCAGGACGCGGGAAAGGGACGGTGGCCTAGGGTCCCGGTCTTCCCCGAAAGTGTGAAGACCCCAGGCAGCGCGACCCTTTGCTCTCCGCCCTTCCGTCAGTCTCCCCACGCTCTTTAGGGAGTACGGCCGCGCCGGGCCACAACCAACACAGCCTGCCAAAGGCCTGGCGGGAGGACGTTTACCTTGCTTCTCCTTCCCGGTAAAGGAAAGGTTTCACGCAACGATATATATAGGTGATGGTCACCGGGTGGTGGTTATCGACTACGGGTCCCGGTCGCGAAGGCCACTCCAGCCTCCGGCTTTAGGAGAGACTATTCGCTGCAAAAGGCGCGAAGGGGCCGGGTACGGTGAAGGGGCGCCGTTGGAAGCCCGGGCCGTGGTCGGGGCAAGGAAAGAAGGCAAGCCGGCCGTTAGAAATCGAGGAGGTCGCGGGCATGGATATACAGCTGCTTCTCCAATACATGGTGGAGAATCGCGCTTCAGACCTGCACATCAAGGCGGGGAGCCCGCCCTACTTCCGCATCGACGGGCGCCTGGTGAAGGGGGATTTCCCCCGCATGACCCCCACTGACACGGTGGAGGCGGCCTATGCCCTGATGAACGAGAAACAGGCCAAGAAGTTCGCCGAGAACAACGAGGTGGACTTCGCTTACAGCATCGCCGGCCTGGGAAGGTTCAGGGCCAATATCTTTAAGCAGAGGGGGACGGTGGGCATCGCCATCCGCAGGGTCCTCACCACTGCCATACCATCCTTCGAGGAATTGGGCTTACCCCCCGTGCTCAAGAGGCTGGCCAAGGAGAGGAGGGGACTGATACTGGTCACGGGGCCGGCGGGCTCGGGCAAGACCACCACCTTGGCTGCCATAATCGATTACATCAACTCCACCGAGGAGCTGAACATCATCACCATCGAGGACCCCATCGAGGTTCTGCACGTGGACAAGAAGAGCATCATCCACCAGCGAGAGATAGGCACGGACACGGAGAGCTACGCCGACGCGCTGAAATACATCATCCGGCAGGACCCCGATGTGATCCTCATCGGCGAGATGAGGGACCCGGAAACGGTCACCGCCGCCATGAACGTGGCCATGACCGGCCACCTGGTGCTCAGCTCCTTTCATACCATCGATACCACCGAGACCATCAACCGCATCATCGACTTCTTCCCTCCCCAGCAGCAGAAGCAGGTGAGATTGACGCTGGCCAGCATCCTCAAGGGGATCATCTCCCAGCGGCTATTGCCCCTGAAGGACCAGAGCGGCAGAGTGCCCGCGGTGGAGGTGATGGTGATGACCGGACGCATGGCTGATGCCCTGATAAACGAGGAGCCCACCCAGGTGCTCCGGCAGATCATAGCCGAGGGTGAGTTCTACGGTATGCAGACCTTCGACCAGTCCCTGGTGGACCTCTACCGTTACGGGCTGGTTGACTTCAAAGTGGCCCTGCAGGCCGCCACCGATCCCCACGACTTCACCCTGGCCGTCAAGCAGCTGGGCTTGGAGGTGGAGGAGGACCTGCTCAACCGGTGATCCTTTCCCCGGCCTGCGGTTTGAGGGACTCCACTTTCCCCCGGCGGACTCTCTCCAAGGTGGCCCTGCAGGCCGCCACCGATCCCCACGACTTCACCCTGGCCGTCAAGCAGCTGGGCTTGGAGGTGGAGGAGGACCTGCTCAACCGTAATGTCATTTCGCCACCTCCCCGCCGCGGACGGGATAGGCGTGACTTGCACGTCCGGGAGTTTGGCAAGTGGAATCATCCTGATTATACCTGGTAATATTTGGTATTCATTGGCGGGGGTTTCGCCGGGGGCTTGGCATTGCCAGGGTTATAGGGGTAACGATCCTGGGCTCTTAGAATGTCGCCGTGGAGAAGTAAG
>JAPWVA010000276.1 GCA_028275245.1 Actinomycetota bacterium | reverse complement strand
CGGGCCAGCGTCTCCTTGGCCCTCTCGGTGAGCCTTATGTCCAACTTGCGGGCAGCCAGCCTCTCCCGGAGCCTCTCCAGCTGGATGTCCACTATCTGCTTGATCTCCTCCATGCCCAAGGGGTTGAACACTATTATCTCGTCCAAGCGGTTCAGGAACTCGGGGCGGAAATACTGCCTCAACAGCTCCACCACCTTCTGCTTAATGGCCTCCAGGGGTTGTCCTTCCATCTCCTGGAAGTAATGGCTCCCCAGGTTTGAGGTCATGATGATCACCGTGTTCTTGAAGTCCACCGTCCGCCCGTGCCCGTCGGTGAGCCTCCCATCGTCGAGGATCTGCAAGAGGATGTTGAAAACGTCGGTGTGGGCCTTCTCTATTTCGTCCAGCAGTATCACGCTATAAGGCCGGCGCCGCACCGCCTCGGTGAGCTGCCCACCCTCCTCATAGCCCACGTAGCCCGGGGGAGCACCGATGAGGCGGGAGACGGTGTGCCGCTCCATGTACTCGCTCATGTCCAGGCGGACCATGGCCCTCTCGTCGTCGAAAAGGAACTCCGCCAGCGCCCGGGCCAGCTCTGTCTTGCCCACGCCCGTGGGCCCCAGGAAGAGGAAGGAACCTATGGGGCGGTTGGGGTCCTGAAGGCCCGCCCTGGCCCGCCGTATGGCGTTGGACACCTTCTCAAGGGCTTCTTCCTGGCCCACCACCCTTCTCCTGAGGCGCTCCTCCATGTGAATGAGCTTTTGTATCTCTCCTTCCAGCAGCTTGGACACGGGGATACCCGTCCAGGAGGAGACCACTTCCGCGATGTCCTCCTCGTCGACCTCCTCCTTGAGCATCTTCCTCTCCTTCTGCAGCTCCTGCAGACGGCGGTTTTCCTCCTCCAGTTGCTTCTGGATCTCCACCGCTTCCCCGTAGCGCAGCCGGGCCACCCGCTCCAGGTCTCCCTCTCGCTCGGCCTGCTGCTCCTCGATCTTCACCTGCTCCAGCCTTTCCTTGAGCTGGCGGATGCGAGAGATACACTCCTTCTCCGCCTGCCAGTGGGCCTTCATCTCGGAGAGCCTCTCCTGCAGCTCGGCCAACTCCTTCTCCAACTTCTCCAAGCGGTCGCGGGAGGCCCTGTCCTTCTCCTTCTTCAGGGCCTGCCTCTCGATCTCCAGCTGCTTGATGCGCCTCTCCACCTCGTCGATCTCGGTGGGCATGGAATCGATCTCGATGCGCAGGCGGGATGCGGCCTCGTCCACCAGGTCTATGGCCTTGTCGGGAAGGAAGCGGTCGGTGATGTAGCGATCGGAGAGCACCGCCGCCGCCACCAGGGCGGAGTCCTTGATGCGCACTCCGTGGTGGACCTCGTATCGCTCCTTCAAGCCGCGCAGGATGGCGATGGTGTCCTCCACGCTGGGCTCTCCCACGTAGATGGGCTGGAAACGCCGCTCCAGGGCAGCGTCCTTCTCGATGTACTTGCGGTACTCGTCCAGGGTGGTGGCGCCGATGCAGTGGAGTTCACCCCGAGCCAGGGCCGGCTTTAGCATGTTGGCGGCGTCTACCGCCCCCTCGGCGGCACCGGCGCCCACCAGGGTGTGGATCTCGTCGATGAAAAGGATTATCTGTCCGTTGGAGTCCACCACTTCCTTGAGCACCGCCTTCAGCCGGTCCTCGAACTCGCCCCGGTATTTGGACCCCGCCACCAGGGCCCCGATGTCCAGGGCCACTATCCTCTTGTCCCGCAGGCCCTCGGGCACGTCCCCCTGGACTATCCGCTGGGCCAGACCCTCCACGATGGCGGTCTTGCCCACGCCGGGGTCCCCGATGAGCACGGGGTTGTTCTTGGTCCTACGGGATAGGACCTGCATAACCCGGCGGATCTCGGCATCCCTGCCGATGACCGGGTCGAGCTTCCCCCTACGGGCCAGCTCGGTCAGGTCACGCCCGAAGCGCTCCAGGGCCTGGTATCTGCTCTCCGCCTCTGGATCGGTAACCCTCTGGCTGCCCCTCACCTCCGCCAGTGCCTTGAGCAGGCGGTCCCTGGTGACCCCGAAGGAACGCAGGATCTCCCCCGCCTTGCCCTTCCTCTCCTCGGCCAGCGCCAGAAGGAGGTGCTCGGTGGATATGTACTCGTCTTTCATGGCGTCGGCCTCGGAGAGGGCCTGCTGGAAGACTTGGGAAAGGTTAGGGGATACCTGCACCTGGGCCGCGCCTGTCACTCTGGGAAACTTTTCCAGCTCTTCCTCCACCCGGGCGGCCACCGCCCCGGGATCCACCCCCATCTTCTCGAGGATGGAGGGGACCGTCCCTCCTTCCTGGCGCAGCAGGGCATAGAGGAGGTGCTCCCCCTCGATGAACTGCTGGCTCCTCTCGGCGGCCGCAGCCTGGGCGTCAGCTATGGCCTCCTGAGCCTTTATCGTGAACTTGTCGAACCTGATCAATCTTCCTCACCTCCAAAGCTCTCTTCGTTATTTGTCAAGATCCCCGGGATAGCCCCGTCGTCCTCCTGGGGGTCCCCGGGTTCACATCTACCCGTCTCGTCGTCGGTCAAACATTTTCCCGCTGCCCGGCTCCCGTCACCGGTCCCGGCCTTCCCGGAGGGTCCCCTTTCACCCCATACATCTGGGAGGGCGGATGAACTCCCTGGCGAGGCCTTTCCTGCGGTCACCGGACGCCCAGTCCCCAGGGGACCTTCCCTTGCTTCCCATCAGCCGGCCCCGCTATCCCTTCCCGTTCCTTCCCTCCGCCAAATCCCCACCAGGAGGTTGGGATCGGAGAAGAGGGCGAT
>JAPWVA010000275.1 GCA_028275245.1 Actinomycetota bacterium | reverse complement strand
CTACTGGCCTGGAGAAGGGAGAGTGGGGCTGCCCTCCTGCACGCCACACACCGGGGCGAGGAAATAATGCTGGCGGACCGGGCAGTGCTCCTTCGCGACGGGGAGGTCCTGTTCTCCGGAGAACCCGAGCTCCTCTTCGAGGGAAAGGATGCGATGGAATCGGGATTGCGGCCACCCGCCAGGTGGGAACTGGTCCGGGAACTTTCCCGGAGGGGGCTCCGCCCGGACTACCCCTCCCTCACCTTCTCCGGCATAGCAGAAGCCCTGGCGGCCCTCCTGGAAAGGGGCACCGGGGGGGATGAAGCATGAGCTACCCAGTACTTTCGGGTATGTCGATCCCCGGGAGCGGCCACGAGGCCCCCCGAGGGGAGGCGGAACGGGGGGATCACCATTCCCCTGCCGCTTTCCCGTGCCCGCAGGTCGGTCTGGCGAACCTTCCTCCCCCATCTCGGGGCCCTCGACACCACGCCGTTCCACGTCAAGCCCATTGGACAGGGGACCTCCAGGGGTCCCGGGAGGGAGGGGGGACCGTCCCCGACCTCCAAAAGGACCTTCACTCCCAGGCAACCCCAAGCCCTGTTCCATCGCCCCGAAAGGAGGGGCAAGCCGGTGAATGAGCGCGGCCTCCTCCTGGAAGGGGTTTATTTCTCCTACTGGAGCGGCACCTCCGCGGAAAGGCAGGTGCTGCAGGGGGTGAACCTGGCCCTGCGGCCGGGGGAGATCCTCTGCCTCATGGGCCCCACGGGGGCGGGGAAATCCACCCTGCTCCAGGTGATGGCGGGCCTCCTACCCCCCGATTCGGGAAAGGTCAGCTGCGACGGGCAGCCACCGGGGAGGTCACCCGCCCGGGTGGGGTTGCTGCTCCAGAACCCCGAGCAACAGCTGTTCGCAGAGACGGTGGAAAGGGACGTGGGCTTCGGGCCCCGCATGGCCGGCCTAAGGGGAAGGGAACTGCGCTGCCGGGTGGAAAGCGCCCTAAAGCAGGTGGGCCTCGAACCCTGCCGGTACGGGAAATGCTCCCCCTTCGCCCTGAGCGGGGGCGAGATGCGGAGGGTCGCCTTGGCGGGGGTCCTGGCCTTGGACCCAGTTTACCTTCTATTGGACGAGCCCTTCAGCGGCCTGGACGGTCCCTCCCAAGACCGGCTCCGGGAAATCCTCCTCGGGCTGAGGGAAAGGGGCAGGGGCATCCTGGTGGTCACCCATGAATGGGAAGAAGTGAAGGGGATGGCAGATAGGGTGGCGGTGTTAGCCGAGGGAAGGATCGTGCTGGAGGGAATCCCTGAGGCGGTGGCCCGCCAGTCCGGGGAGCTTTCCCGCGCGGGGATACATCCCCCGGAACTCTTCAGGCTGGCCCTTCACCTGGGCCTGGATAAGACCCTGGACTCCCCTTTCCTCTCGCCACATCGGATGGCAGACATCCTGGAAGAGGCGATGGGCGGCCGGGGTGAGGCGACCTCTATCCCCTCCCCCGGTGAGGGCGGGACGGGAGCGGAAAACGCCGGGAAACCCACTGGGCGCCGGGGGTGGCGGCCTCCCCGGAAAGGGTAAGGGCAAGACCTGGTGAAGGATGACTAGGGAAGGTCAGAGGGGATGAACTTGCAAAGGATCCGCATAGGGAGATACTTCCCGGTATCCTCGCCTGTCCACTCGCTTCACCCCGGGGTCAAGATGGCGTGTTCCATAGGCCTGGTGGCAGGGGCCTTCGCCACCGGCAAGGCAACTGGGCTGTTCCTGGTCCTCCTATCGGTATTGGCAACCATATACCTGGCCAAGCTGCCTCCCTGGAGGCTGATCGCATCCCTCCGCACTGTGGCGGTTCTTTTGGCCATCGCCGCCCTGGCACAGCTCCTATGGGCTCCCGGGCGGGAGCTCGTCCGCCTGGGCTTCGTCACAGTGACCGAGAATGGGCTCAGGAACGCCTACTTCTACACCTTCCGGTTGGTGGTGGCGGTGCTGGTCCTGGGCGTCCTGACCATGACCACAGACGAGTTGGGAATGCTCCGGGGCTTGGAGTCCCTGTTGAGGCCCCTCAAGGCCCTAGGCTTCCCGGTGGAGGAGACGGCCATGGTGCTGTTCACCGCCCTTCGCTTCCTTCCCCTCCTCCTAGCCAGGGCGCAGGAAATCTCGGCGGCCCAGAGGGCCCGCGGGGCCCGCCCTGAGGCCAGGGATCTCCGGGGGAAAATCACTTTCTACCTCAGCCTGGTGGTGCCCCTGGTCCACGCCGGGATCAAGGACGCCGAGGAGGTGGGGACAGCCTTGGCTGCCCGGGGTTATGCCGGGGGAAGCCTGCTTCCGGGCTGGAAGGGCGGTTTGCGATTTGCCGACGGCTTGGCCCTGCTGCTCACCACAGCGGTGGTGGCTGCCTCCTTCCTCGCCCCTTGGTGAGGAAGCGAGTCTAGCCACGCCCGCCTGGCATCACCGCATACCCCCTGCCCGCGGGGGAATCCAGGTAAATCCTGCCGTGGCACTGGGCTTCGAAGGGGTCGTCCACTGCCCCGTGAGAACGCATCTCGGGCCTAGGGCCCGGGACCGAAAGGTCGCCTCAACGCAGGGCCTCCCAGAGGAAGTTCTCCCACGGCACCTGTGCGGTGAAGTGGTCGCCTTACCGTTCCGGCCGCTACGCTTCCCGGCTCGATCCCGGGGCCATAAAACCCTTACCGCAGGGCCTCCCAGAGGAAGTTCTCCCACGGCACCTGTGCGGTGAAGTGGTCGTTGAAGTCCTTGATCATCACGTACATCCAATATAGCCCGTAGATTCCGCAGGTGAAGAT
>JAPWVA010000274.1 GCA_028275245.1 Actinomycetota bacterium | reverse complement strand
CCGAAGCCGGTCTGCTCGTCCAGCTTTCCCTCGCCCGTGATGACCAGGTCCGCCCCTTCCAGATGGCGGAAGAAACCGGTGAGCTCCATGACCAAGCGGGCCCCGGGCGTCGTTTCCGCCCCTAGGAAGGCCATGAGGCCGAAGCCTAGGCCACCCGCCGCACCGGAACCGGGTTTCTCCTCCACCCCCGGGACCACATCCCTGGCGGTGATTTGGGCCAGGCGGGCCATGGCCTCCTCTAGCAGTTCCACTTCCCGGGGGCCGGCCCCCTTCTGGGGGGCATATACCGCGCTGGCTCCCGTCTCGCCCAGCAGGGGGTTGGCCACGTCGCAGGCCACCGTGATACGGGCCTCGCCCACGCGCGGGTCGATCCCGGATGTGTCGATGTGCTCGAGCTCGAGGAGGGGAGCCGCACCGTCGAGGAGTTCGTTCCCCGCCCCATCCAGGAACCTGACCCCTAGCGCCCGGGCCATGCCCGTCCCTCCGTCGTTGGTGGCACTTCCCCCCACGGCCACAATGATGTCCCGGAACCCCAGGTCCAGGGCGTGGGATATGAGTTCGCCCGTGCCCCGGGTGGTGGCCCTCAAGGGGTCCCTCCTTCCAGGGGGGACCAGCTGGAGACCCGAGGCCTGGGCCATCTCCACCACCGCCGTTCTCCCGTCTCCCAGCACCCCGAGCAGAGCGGTCACCGGCTCGCCGAGGGGTCCTGTCACCTGGAAGGGAACGGTTTTTCCGCTGGTGGCCTCCACCAGCACTTCCATGGTCCCGTCTCCCCCGTCGGCTAGGGGGTGGATCAGCACCTCCACTTCGGGCCAGCCCTCGGTCAAGCCGGCGGCCACGGCCTCCGCGACTCTTCGGGCCGAAAGGGAGCCCTTAAACTTGTCCGGTGCCACCAGGACCCTCAAGACGCCTCCTTTGTGAGGGCATTATCCCGTACGAAGACCGCTTTACGCGAAGGGGACGGGAGACCTCGGCCGGGGTTTTCGACCATTGGCGGGTCAGCGGCAGTTTTCCTGCCTGGCGGATAACCGGCGGGATACCTCCTCCTCCTCAAGGTACTGAGAGAGGCGTGCCAGCAGCAGGTTCCAGTCCACCTGGTGCCCATCGAACTCGGGGCCATCCACGCAGGCGAAGCGGGTCTCCCCCCCCACCTCTACCCGGCAAGTCCCGCACATCCCAGTGCCGTCCAGCATGATGGAGTTGAGGCTCACCCGGGTGGGGATCCCCAGTTCCTTAGTGACGGCGGAGGCGAACTTCATCATCACCGCCGGCCCGATGGCTATCACCAGGTCTGCCCCTTCCCTCTTCAGAAACTCCTCCAGGGCCCAGGTCACCCTACCGCGGATACCCCGGGACCCGTCGTCGGTGGAGACTAGGAGCTCGTCGGCCACCTCCCCCATCTCCTCCTCCAGTATCAGCAGGTCGGCGGTGCGAGCCCCCAGAATGGCGGTGACCCGGTTGCCACCCCTTTTCATCTCGCGGCAGATGGGATAGATGGCGGCGATCCCCACCCCTCCACCCACGCATACCACGTGTCCGTAGCGCTCCACTGGGGTGGGCTTTCCTAGCGGTCCCACCAGGTCTAAGATGGCCTCCCCCTCTCCCAGCTGGCTCAACTTCCAGGTGGAGCGCCCCACTACCTGGAACACCAGCCTTATCCAGCCCTCTTTCCCCGACCAGTCGCAAAGGGTGAGGGGGAACCTCTCCCCCTTCTCGTCCACCCGCAGGATGACGAACTGCCCCGCCCTGGCGTGGGAGGCGATGTTCTCGGCCTGGAAGACATAGGAATAGATGTTCTCCGCCAGCCGCTCCTTTGCAAGTATCGGAAACATCATCCCTCCATGCCCAGTTCCCGTACCAGCCTCTCCTTGATCGCCTTTATCTCCTCCACGAACTTGGGGTCGGTGTCGTAGGGGCTCACTCCCTCTAGGTCGGACTTGCGGATCTGGGGGTTGTAGGAGATGGAGCCGAGGACGGTGAAGTCGGAGAGGTGTCGGAGCATGGCCTCCTCCTCTTCCTTGCCCTGGATCTTGTTGAGCACCACGAAGAGGCGGGGGACCTTCAGGTCCGAGGCGAGCTTTTTTATGGCCTGGGCGGTCTGCACGCTGCGCATCCCGGGCTCGATCACCACGATCATGGCGTCCACTGCTCCCGCGGTGCCCCTGCCCAGATGTTCCAGTCCCGCCTCCATGTCCATGATCACCACGTCCTTGCGGGCCAAGAGTAGGTGTTGCAGTAGGGCCTTGAGCATCACCGATTCGGGGCAGACGCAGCCTCCCCCGCCCTCCTTCACCGTCCCCATCACCAGCAGCCTCACTCCCTTGTGGACCCGGGAGAGGGCGTCCGGTAGGTCGTCAACCTTGGGGTTCATCTTGAAGAAGGTGCCGTAGGTGCCGGGCTTGGAACCGGTCCTTTCTGCCACCAGCTCCTTCATGTCGGCGATGGGTACCACGCCCTCCATCTCCTCGGGGCTGATGCCGATGCTGGAGGCCAGGTTGGCGTCGGGATCGGCGTCCACCGCCAGCACGTTATAACCTTCCTCTGCCATCAGCCTGGCCAACCCCCCTGCCAGGGTGGTCTTTCCCACCCCCCCCTTTCCCGTGATGGCAATCTTCAAGGTGATTCCCTCCTTGCTGGGTTATCCCGGGGCTCCTGCTTTCCACCGGGGCCCGGTCGTACTTGGGATTATACAACAGCCATGGGCGGGGAAGACGTGGCGGTAAAGGTACAGGTAAACGGGGCCGATAAAGACACGGGTGAGAGGCCTGGTCGGCGGGATTTTTTACA
>JAPWVA010000273.1 GCA_028275245.1 Actinomycetota bacterium | reverse complement strand
ACCGGGCGCCTTCTACCCCCTTCGACCCCGTGATCACCTGGAGGAAGGAGGGGGTGAAGGTTAGGCACTGGACGGAGCTGAGGACGGGCACGCCCTTCGACCACATACTGGAGGCCAAGCAAGCCAGGAAACGGGGGACGGGATCCGGGTGAAGGAACCAGTAAAGGTAACGCGGTGAGGGGGAGCGAAGGCGCCTCCTCCCGCCGGGAAAGTTGGGATGGAAGCGGGGAAGTATCCTGGAAGACCCGGGCCGAGGAGTAGGAGCGGAACAGGTCAGCGTGGGACGCTTAGGGACCCAGGAGAGGCTCGGAGGTGATGGGGCATGGCCGAAAAGGCCCTGGTCGACTACATGTACGGCCTGGTAGAACGGGTGATGAGGGAGATAGGGCCCCGGGAATCCTGCAGCGAGGAGGAGCGACGGCTGGGGCGCCTCTTTGCCCAAGAGGTGGAAGATGCGTGCGACCGGGTGGCCTTCGAGACCTTCACTTGCAGCCCCACCGCCTTCATGGGCTTCTTCCCCTACCTGGTCGCCCTGTATCTTTTCGGAGTGGTGTTCTACTTCTTTGTACCGCCCCTGGCCCTGGCCGCCTCGCTGGTGGCCATCACCGTCTTTTTCCTAGAGGTGGTACGCTACCGGGAGTTCATCGACTTCCTCTACCCCAAGAGGGAGGGGGAGAACGTCATCGGCGTGATAAAGCCCCGGGGGACCCCGGAAAGGAGGGTCATCGTATCTGCTCACCTGGACTCCGCCTACGAGTTCAAGATCTGGTACTGGTTCAAGGGCTTCTCGCCCGTAATCATGGGGTTGGCGGTGCTGGCCCTTCTTTTGTTGTTCGGCTTCAGCCTGGCCCGCACGGTGGCCGACCCGTGGGGATTCCCCGAGTCCAGGGTGTTCGTAGGCCTGGGAATAGCGCTGGCGGCCTTTACCCCGGTGGTAGCCCCCTTTTTCTTCTTCCACACCTCGGACGTGGTCCCCGGGGCCATGGACGACATGGCTGGAGTGGCGGTCCTGGCCGGCCTGGCCAAGTACCTGCAGGCAGCCCGCCGGGACGGGCGATTCTTCCCGCAGAGGACGGAGGTGGTGCTACTTGCCCTTTCCTCCGAGGAGGCGGGCCTTAGGGGGGCCAAGCGGTACGCCGCCGCCCATGCCCGCGAGACGGTGGATCTCCCCACCTATGCCCTTTTCCTGGACGGGATCTACGACCAGGACTTCTTGACCGTGTTCGAGAAGGAGCTGTGGCCGGGGGGCAAGATGGACCCCCGCCTGGTCGACCTGGCGATCAGGTGCGCGGACAAGATCGGCAACCCCGTGCGCCGGGGAGTGCTTCCTCTGGGCGCCACCGATGCCAGCGCCTTCGCCCGGGAGGGCATCCCATCGGTGAGCATATCCCTCTGGGACACCACGCGGCTGGTTCCCCATTACCATACCCGCTTGGACACCGTGGAACGCATAAGGCCCGAGTCGTTGGGGGTGGCGCTGGACCTGGTGGTAGAGATGATCAAGGAGATTGACGAGGAGGGTTTGAGATGAAGGGCATCCGGCCGGTCAAGGGTTCTGTCCTCTTACTTTGCGCGCTCCTTTCCCTGGCGCTGTTCACCGCATCTCCGCCGGAGAGGGCTCAGGCGGCCCCCCTGGTCACCGCCTACAAGGCGGCCGTGGATTCCAATGGCGGTACGGTGAGGCCGGGTGATACCATCGTTTATTACGTGGTCATCTCCAATTTGGGGAACAGCAAGCAGGCCAACGATCCCTCGGTCAACGAGTTCGAGGACGTCATCCCTGGGGGCTGCGTTTACCTTCCCTTCTCCGCCCAGGTAGTCAGGGGCGGGGGGAGCATTTCCTACCTTCCCTCGGAGAACAAGGTGACCTGGAACGGCGAGGTCGAACCCGGGGTGGACAGGTCAGTGGTTCTCCTTTTCTCGGTAGTCCTCTCCCCTACCCTTAGGGAGGGAGAGACGGTGGAAAACCAAGGCCTGGTCCACTGGGACACCGACGGCGACGGGAGGGCGGACCGCCTGGACCCCACAGATGACCCCCGAACCCCTCTGGTCCCTGACGATCCCACCCGGGTGACGATAGGTCAGTCTCTGCGTAGCGTCTTTGCCGAGAAGGTGGCCTATGACGAGAACGGTGGCGCGGTCCTGCCTGAGGACGCGGTGAGGTATGAGGTGCTCCTGGTGAACGCGGGACCCTTCCCATTGAAGGCCGAGTTCCTCGACCCCATCCCCGCCCACACCACCTACGTGAGCGGAAGCGCCTCCGCCACCGACCAGGAGGGGGACCCCGTGGGCACAGTGACCTTCGAGCAGGCCAGGAACCGGGTGGTATGGTCCGGCAATATCCCCGCCGTAGGGATGGTCAGGATAAACTTCAGAGTCCTGGTGGAAAGCGGGACTCCGGGGGGGACCACCATCTCCAACCAGGGGACCCTCCTGTACGATCCCGACGGTGACGGCAACCTGGATGCCACCCTTAACACCGATTATCCCTTCACCGAGGAGGAGGGGGACCCCACCGTGATCACGGTGGGCTCTTCCTTGCTGCAGAGCTGGTACCTGGCGGAGGGCTCCACCGACGGGGGCATGGAGACCTGGGTGCTGGTACAGAACCCTTGGGACAGGCCGGTCCACGTGACCCTCCTTTTGCACACGGGCCAGGGCCTGAGAACGGATGAAGACCTCACAGACGTACTCATACCCGCCCGTTCCCGCTCCACTTTCCTCCTCAACTCCTATGTCAAGACCTACGACGTCTCCACCCAGGTGATATGCCAGGATGGCAGCGTCAT
>JAPWVA010000272.1 GCA_028275245.1 Actinomycetota bacterium | reverse complement strand
CGCCTACGAGGTTGATCCTCTTAAGCTCGCCACCTCAGTGAACTCCCTGGGCCGTGCTCCGAAACGGAAGACGTGACACTGGTCACCCCGCCTCGTACTACCCCTCTCGAGGGTTCCTTCGGCGAGGATCCCTCCTTTCATGCCACGTCACTAGTAGCCAATTGGTTTCAGGCTCTTTTCACCCCCCTCTCGGGGTTCTTTTCAGCTTTCCCTCACGGTACTAGTGCCCTATCGGACTCGGGACGTATTTAGCCTTGGAAGTCAGTGACTCCCATGTTCCCACGTCACAACCAAGACGTGGTACTCTGGAACACCTCCCAGCCAACCCAAGTTGCGCCTACAGGGCTATCACCCTCTACGGCGGGCCTTTCCAGACCACTTCGGCTTCCTCGGGTAAGGCCTAAGGGAGGGTCCAAACCCTACATCCCCTCTTGCTTTCGCAAAAGGGTTCGGTTTGGGCTTTTCCCCTTTCGGTCGCCCCTACTAAGGGAATCCCGATTGGTTTCTTTTCCTCCCCTTACTTGGATGTTTCCGTTCAGGGGGTTCCCGTTCCTTACGGAACGCCAGAGGCTGTTAACCCCTGGCAGGAAGTCCCATTAGGGGATCTCCGGATCGAAGGCTGCATGCGCCTCCCCGGAGCATATCGCTGCTTGCCGCGCCCTTCTTCGGCGCCCGAGCCTAGCCATCCACCAATTGGCGTCGGCGTGTCAGACCCGGTTTCCTTCTAAACCTAGTCTGGTGCCGGAAACACTGGAACCTATGCATGGCGATAATCGCAAGGCTAGTGCCCTGCTACGCCCTTCACTGTGGAGTTTCCTCCACAGTTGCATGAATTTGGACTCGATACCACTATCATGTATGGTTGGGGTTAGCGGGTCTATCTTAGGAGGTGATCCGGCCGCAGGTTCCCCTGCGGCCACCTTGTTACGACTTCTCCCCCCTTGCCAAACATGGGTTCGATGCGGACAATTATCCGCACCTCACCCAAGCTTGACTCGGGTGGAGCGACGGGCGGTGTGTGCAAGGAGCAGGGACGTATTCACCGCGTGATGGTGACACGCGGTTACTAGGGATTCCATGTTCATGAGGGCGGGTTACAGCCCTCAATCCCAACTACGGCGAGGTTTAAGGGATTGCCTTCCCCTCTCGGGGTCGGAACCCGCTGTCCTCGCCATTGCAGCCCGCGTGTGGCCCGGGAGATTCGGGGCATGCTGACCTGCCGTAGCCCCCTCCTTCCTCCAGTTTAACACTGGCGGTCCCCTACGTGTGCGGTCCCCTCCGTAGAGAGGACCTAGCAACATAGGGTGGGGGTCTCGTTCGTTGCCGGACTTAACCGGACACCTCACGGCACGAACTGGCGACGGCCATGCACCTCCTCTCAGCCTGTCTGGCAAAGTCGTCAGCTTGGCCTTCATCCTGCTGTCGCTCCCGGTAAGATTCCCGGCGTTGACTCCAATTAAACCGCAGGCTTCACCCCTTGTGGTGCTCCCCCGCCAATTCCTTTAAGTTTCAGCCTTGCGGCCGTACTTCCCAGGCGGCGGGCTTATCGCCTTCGCTGCGGCACTGGGTTGGCACGAAGCCAACCCAACACCTAGCCCGCATCGTTTACAGCTAGGACTACGGGGGTATCTAATCCCCTTTGCTCCCCTAGCTTTCGTCCCTCACCGTCGGGCGCGTTCCAGTTGAGCGCCTTCGCCACTGGTGGTCCTTCGCGGATTATAGGATTTCGCCCCTACCCGCGAAGTACCCTCAACCTCTCCCGCCCCCTAGCCTAACAGTATCTCCAGCGATCTCAAGGTTAAGCCTTGAGATTTAACCAGAGACTTGTTAGGCCGGCTACGGACGCTTTAGGCCCAATAATCGTCCCGACCACTCGCGGAGCTGGTATTACCGCGGCGGCTGACACCAGACTTGCCCCCCGCTTATTCCCCTAGCTTACTACACTAGGGAAAAGCCACCCTCAGCGGATGGCACTCGGGGTGGCCCCGTCGCGCTTTCGCGCATTGCG
The DNA here is from genome assembly GCA_028275245.1 of Actinomycetota bacterium. Classification (GTDB taxonomy): domain Bacteria; phylum Actinomycetota; class Geothermincolia; order Geothermincolales; family RBG-13-55-18; genus JACVJK01. The sequence goes on along the minus strand of JAPWVA010000272.1, from coordinate 786 downwards.
GAGGTTTCGCGCCTGCTGCGCCCCGTAGGGCCTGGGTCCTTGTCTCAGTACCCATCTCCGGGCTCCCCCTCTCAGGGCCCGTACCCGTTATAGGCTTGGTGGGCCGTTACCCCACCAACTACCTGATAGGATGCGGTCCCATCCTCAGGCGACACGCATAGCATGATATGCGTGCCTTTTGGATGAGGAACCATTCCAGGATCCCTCATCTATCGGGGATTAGCCTCAGTTTCCCGAGGGTATCCCCGTCCTGAGGGTAGGTTAACCACATGTTACTGAGCCGTGCGCCGCGCCCCCTCATGGCTGAGGACGCAGACTCGCATGGCTTAGCCTCACCCCGATAGCGGTCGGGTCCGGCAGGATCAACCGGGATTTACGTCCGCAAGGCCCGTTATACCCCAACCATATCTCATGGCTGGATATCGAGTCCAACGTAAGACTTGAATCAGTCCCGACGGCGTTGGCGTCGGCGTTATTCAAGTCCCCATTTTAATATTACCGCGACCGGAGAGCGATCGTTCACACCTCGGGCTAGGGCCCGTAAGGTCACGATCAGCGCCGCCGATAGGTCGCGGCAGACGTTATCCAGTTCGTGCACCGTTCTACTTGTCTTTCTTAAATATATTTGTTACGCCTTGAAATGTTATTTCGAATTCAAGCATACTCCGCTTTTCATTCTACACGCTAAAATAAAACGCTCTGCCGCCATTACTTATGGAATTGCCAGATCTAATGCAATTTTAACATCAGAAATGAAATTAATATGCGTGATTTTAGGATAGTGAA
>JAPWVA010000271.1 GCA_028275245.1 Actinomycetota bacterium | reverse complement strand
CACTGAGCACAACGTACAGGGCAACTCCATTATAGCCTTCCGGGGACCTTGCGTAGTGGAGGGCGAGGCGCTGGTGGATGTTAAGGATCGCAAGGAAGGCAAGGTGATCCGCAGCGATGACATGGTCCATTTCATAGTGGAGCTTTTCGACTCGGATCTGCGGCGGACCATAGTTCTACAGAGACTCCTCATGTGCATCATCAAGGACGTCATTGAGCAGATGAAGCCCGAGATAATGGTCACCCGGCGGGGTGACGACCTCTTCATCGAGGTGGACGAGGAAGGTGTTGAGGACCGCAAGCTGAGCGTCTCCATCGCCACCGCCAGCCCCGTTTCCACCCTCATACACGCGGGGGTGAACATCCTCTCCAGCAACACCCCTGTTCCCACGCTTGGGTTACAGGACTTGGAAATACCGGTGGACGACTTCGCCGTGACCGTCCTGGAAAGGTTCGTTCGGGAAATGAAGGAGATGGAGCTCGCTCGCTGCCAGGTGCGGGCGGTGGAATGACATGAGCCGGGGGCCACTAAGCCGTCTGGATCCCGGGGAGAGGTTTGCCGGGAGCCGGAGATCTCTCCTTTTACATTCCATCTTCACCTCTTTCCAGGGAGAAGGGCCCTTCCTGGGTTCCTACCAACTGTTCCTGCGCCTTAGGGGATGTAACCTCGCCTGCCGGTATTGTGATACCCCCGAGGCGCGGGAAGAAGAGGGAGGTTTCCGCGTGGAGCTGGAGGGGGCAACGGCGGAATGCGGGACGAACCCGGTGCCGATAGAAGTCGTGGAAGGATGGGTCTCGAGGCTTTGGGAGCGGGTCATGCATTCTATGGCCTTGACCGGTGGGGAACCCTTACTCCAAGTGGATTCCCTGGTGGCCCTTCTTTCCAGGATCGTTAAACACGGCATACCCGTTTATCTGGAGACCAACGGGACCTTGCCAGGGGCCCTGGCGGAACTGCTGGACCTCGTGGAATACATCTCCATGGACGTGAAGCTTCCCTCGGCCCTAGGAGGAAGGGACCTTTTACCCCTCCAGGTGAATTTCCTCCAAGTGGCGCAAAAGAAGGATGTTTTCCTCAAAGTGGTGCTAGAGGAATCCACGCCCCCGGAGGAGTTGGAACGGGCATGCCGGTTTCTGGGGAGAGAGGCGCCGGAAGTCCCCCTGGTGATACAGCCGGCCAGTCCCTCCTGTGAGAGCAAGCCACCTTCCTTCTCGCAGCTTTTAGAAGCTCACCGAACGGCATCCAAGTTCTTCCAGCAGGTGAGGGTGATCCCTCAAGTCCACCGGCTGGCGGGGTGGGTTTGATACGGAAAACGAAGCCGGAAGGGTGTTCGCAAACCCGCGCATAGGGGCGAAAAGGAAAGGACCATTACTCCTTTCCACCCACCGAACGGCATCCAGAATCAACCAGTATGTGAGGCCGATCCCACAAGTCCTTCGGCTGGCGGGATGGAGTGGAAACGAGGGTTCGAAGGACGGAGCCTTTCCTGGAGGGGCGGGGTATCCGTTTTCCAGGGTTAAAATAGGGTAGGGGCACTTACTTTCAGCACAGGCCGTGGTTTGCTGGAAGGCGGAAGGGAAAGGATAGGAAGATGGACCTGGTGAGGGAGGTAGGCGGAGGAGTCTACCTCATAGACACTTTCATGGGAGGGGTGCCGGACTTCACCGCGGTGTACCTGGTGGTGGGCAAGGAAGCCTGCCTTCTGGTGGACTCCGGTCCCTCCACCGGGGTGGAGAACGTACTTGAAGGGCTGAGGAACCTGGGGGTGGTCCCCGAGGACATAAAATACGTTCTCCTCACCCATATTCACCTGGACCATGCCGGAGGTGTGGGCCACCTTATGGATGAGCTCCATGAGGCGGTGGCGCTAGTGCGACGGGGAATGGAGCCCCTCCTTTCCGACCCCCGTAGGCTGGTGGAGAGCGCCCGGCGAGCTCTGGGACCCCTTTTCAACATGTATGGCGATATGAGACCTGTGGCTCAAGAACGGGTCCAGGGGGTGGAGGAGAGGGTCCTTGACCTGGGAGGGAGGAAAGTGAGGGTGTTCCCCACCCCGGGCCATTCCCGCAGCCACCTATGTGCCCTGGACGAGGCCACCTCCACCCTCTTCTGCGGTGATTCCCTGGGCCTTTTTCTGGCCGACGAGGGCAAGGTGCTCCCGGTAACCCCGCCTCCCGACTTCGACCTGGAAGAGCAGAGGGCCACCCTGGAAAGGCTAGCGGCCACCGGGTTCCGACGTGCATGTTTCTCTCACTTCGGGTGGGCAACCCGTGGCTCGGAGCTGGTGGGACTTTCCCTGAGGTCGCTGGAGCGTATGGTGGAGGAGGTGAAAAGGGGCATCACGAGAGGGGTTCCTGAGGAGGAGATCGCTGAGGACATCATGCGGCTCCTGGAGGTGGATACACCCTATGGTGAGTTCATGTTCCGGGGGATGAGCCTGGTCAGCGTAAGGGGAATCACGAGGTACTTAAGATATTAAGAGAAGGAGAGGGACGAAGATAGTAGACCTGGGAAGTAGGCGGGTCTGCAATCCATGACCACCGACGGGATGTGCGAGGAAAGGGCGAGGAGGCAGTTTCTAGGATGGCGTTGGAACACGGACCGGACGAACTGAGACAGGCATGGGAAAAGGCTGCTGGCACCTTCAGGCTCCTTGACCCCACCTGGATGGCTTCCCGGGCGGGGGTGAGATATTCCTTCCCGGAAAGGTCTTTCTTAGTCCCGTTTTTCGGCGATATCTACCGAGTTTCTTATCCCAGCGGCGAAGTGACCAGGCCCGACGGAAGTCAGGCGGGATCCAGGGAGGTCATCATAATCCTCC
>JAPWVA010000270.1 GCA_028275245.1 Actinomycetota bacterium | reverse complement strand
AGTCGGGCATCAGGGGGTCGGGAAGCGACATCAGCTTACCGAACATCTCCTCCGGTGGGTCGGTGAGGCCTACGTGATTCCCCAGGCTCTTGGACATCTTCTTCTCCCCGTCCAGCCCCACCAGGATTGGCAAGGTGAGGATGCTCTGGGGTTCCTGCCCCAGGGCCTTCTGCAGCTCCCTCCCGGCCAGCAGGTTGAACACCTGGTCCGTCCCCCCTATCTCCACGTCCGCCCTCAAGGCCACCGAATCGTAAGCCTGCATCACCGGGTAGAGGAACTCGTGCAACCCTATGGGCACGTTGCGGGCGTAGCGGCGGGCGAAGTCGTCCCTCTCCAACATGCGGGCCACCGTGAAGTGGGAGGCCAGCCTGACCACCTCCTCGAAGGTGAGGGGAGCGAGCCAGCGGCTGTTGTACACCAGCTCCGTGCGCTCCCGGTCGAGGATCCGGAAGGCCTGCCTGGCATAGGTCTCGGCGTTCTCCCGCACCTCCTCAGCGGAGAGCTGGGGGCGCATCACATCCCTCTCGGAGGGATCGCCGATCCTGGCGGTGAAGTCGCCTATGAGGAGGATGGCGGTGTGGCCCAGGTCCTGGAACTGGCGGAGCTTCCTCAAAGGCACGGCGTGCCCCAGGTGAAGGTCAGGCCGGGTGGGGTCCACCCCGAACTTAACCCGCAGGGGCCGGTTCTCGCGGATGGATCTCTCCACCTTCTGGCGAAGCTCCCCCTCGGGAAGGCACTCCACTGCCCCCGAGAGGATGACCTCCATCTGATAATCCAGGTCGGCTATCAGAGCCATTCTCCCCTCCTTCGGCTTCACAAAAGGATAACCCAAAACCTGGACCCCGCGGTAGTCGAGAAGGACGCTGTCTCCCACTGACTCTGCCTACGCTCCTGCTAACTACCCCGTCCCAGTCGTACGGCCAGGAAAGGGGCCGGATGGCGCGGAGAAAGGGCAGTGCAGGGACCGTCTAATTAAACAGGGAATTAGGGCGGAGGGAATCAGAGCGTGGCACCCGGGGGACCCGGCCAGCGGACATGATGCGCATATCCCGTATCGGCCCCATGGTTTACAATCGCCTTAGCGGCATCACTCCGCGTTCCGGGGCGGATTTAGGGGTTCCGCCCGCACGGGAACTTCCGGCGGGGTAAGGCGGGAAAGATGAGGGTTCTTCTAAGGATCGCCGGGATTTTCATCCTCTGCTTCGCCCTGGTGGTGGGCGGGTTCTTCCTCTGGTTCTTCACCGGACTCGGGCTGCCCAAGCTGGAGGATCTGCGCAGCCTGAGCATGGCCCTCACCTCCCAGGTGTTCGCCTCCGACGGCACCCTGGTGGCGGAGCTGCACGGGGAGATAAACCGGGAATACGTCCCCCTAGAGGAAATCTCCCCATATCTGAGGGACGCTGTGGTGGCCATCGAGGACGAGCGCTTTTACCAGCACAAAGGTGTGGACTGGGTGGCTATAGCCCGGGCCTTCTGGACCAACGTGGTCCAGGGGAAGGTGGTCCAGGGCGCCTCCACCATCACCCAGCAATTCATCAAGAACACCCTCACCGGCAGGGAGAGGACTTACTGGAGGAAGGTCCAGGAAGCCAGCCTAGCCTTCCAGCTGGAAAGGAAATACACCAAGGAAAAGATCCTCGAGATGTACCTGAACGATGTTTACTTCGGTCAAGGCTGCTACGGGGCTAAGAAGGCCTCCGAAACTTTCTTTGGGAAACCCCCATCGGAGCTTACCCTGGAGGAGGCGGCCCTTTTGGCGGGGGTGATCCGCATCCCCAATCACTATTCACCTTACGTCAACCCGGAGGCGGCCAGGGCCCGTAGGAACGTGGTCCTGGACAAGATGGCAGAGCTCGGATACATCACCTGGGAGCAGGCCGAGGCGGCCAAGGCCAAGCCAGTGACGGTCCGCGAAATCCCCGAGAAGCCCCCAAGCACGGTAGCCCCCTACTTCGTAGAGTACGTGAAGAAGTCCCTATACAACCTCTTCGCCGGCAACGACCGGCTCAGGGCGCGGTTCGGCAACCTCTCCCCCGACGACATCATCTTCCGGGGTGGCCTGAGGGTTTACACCACCCTTGATCTGAGGATGCAGGATTACGCAGAGAAGGCCATATCATCCACCCTCAACCGCCCCAACGACCCCTCGGCCGCCCTGGTGGCAGTGGACCCGAGGACCGGTGAGATTAAGGCCATGGTGGGCGGGAAGGATTTCACCGAACAGCAGTACAACATTGCGGCCCAGGGGGGAAGGCAGCCAGGCTCCGCCTTCAAAGTCTTCGTGCTCACGGCCGCCCTCAACATGGGCATCTCGCCCCACAAGACCTACGACTCCACCCCCACCACCCTGACGCTCCCCGACGGTACCAAGTGGAAGGTGAGCAACGCAGGAGGAGGGAGCTACGGCACCATCGACCTCTACACCGCCACCGTGCGCTCGGTGAACGTGGTTTTCGCCCGCCTGATCATGGATGTGGGGCCCAACCGGGTGATCCAGATCGCCAGCTCCATGGGGATAAAGTCGCCCCTAGAGCCCCGTTATGCCATCGCCCTGGGTGGTCTCACCCACGGCGTCAATCCCCTGGAGATGGCCAGCGCCTTCGGGACCCTGGCCACCGGTGGCCTGCGGGTGGAGCCCACGGCCATAACCAGGATCACCGATTACGAGGGCAACGTCATATACGAGCACGACCCCAAGCCGGTGAGGGTCCTGCGGGAGGATTTGGCGCAGACCGTGAACAAGATCCTGCAGGACGCCGTGAACTACGGCACGGGCCGCGAGGCCCGCATCGGCCGGCCGCAGGCGGGCAAGACGGGCACCAC
>JAPWVA010000269.1 GCA_028275245.1 Actinomycetota bacterium | reverse complement strand
CCGGCGGGAGTGATATGCGAGATTATGAACGAGGATGGGACCATGGCCCGGGTCCCCCAGCTGGTGGAGATCAAGAAGCGCTTCGGGCTCAAGATGATCACCATCGAGGACCTCATACGTTACCGCAGCAGGACCGAGAAGCTGGTGAAGAGGGTGGTGGAGGTCAAGCTCCCCACCGTGTACGGGGAGTTCAGGGGCGTCCTGTACCAAGCCCTCACCGACAACCGTCATCATCTTGCCTTGGTGAAGGGAGAGGTGGAGGGAAAAGAGAACGTGCTGGTGAGGGTGCATTCCGAGTGCCTCACCGGTGATGTCTTCGGATCCCTGCGTTGTGATTGCGGTAACCAGTTGCGCATGGCCCTCCGCAAAATAGAGGAGGAAGGAATGGGAGTCTTCCTCTACATCCTGGGCCACGAGGGTCGGGGCATAGGCCTGCCCCACAAGCTCATGGCCTACAAGCTTCAGGAGGAGGGAAAGGACACGGTGGAGGCCAACCTGGAGCTGGGCTTCCCCCCCGACGCGAGGGATTACGGCATCGGGGCCCAGATCCTTAGGGACTTGGGACTTTCCACCATACGCCTGATGACTAACAATCCCGCCAAGCGGGTGGGACTGGAGGGGTTCGGCCTGAAGGTGGTGGAGAGGATCCCTTTGCAGGCGGAGCCCTGCCCCGAGAACCTGCCCTATCTCAAAGCCAAGAAGGAGAAGCTGAACCACCTCCTGGAGATATGATGACATGGTGCCGGGGGTCCGCCGCGCACCGGGGGATATCCCGGTCCCGACGGCAAGGGATACGGTGAAAGGAGTGAACATGGCTACCTTTGAAGGAAACCTCATCGCGAAGGGGCTCAGGATCGCTGTGGTGGTGAGCAGGTTCAACGAGTTCATCAGCGTGAGGCTGCTGGAGGGAGCCCTAGACGCCTTGAAGAGACATGACGCGGATATGGAAAACGTGGACGTGGCCTGGGTGCCCGGTTCCTTCGAGATACCCTTGGTAGCGGCCAAGCTGGCGGGAAGCGGACGTTATGATGCCGTGATATGCCTTGGCGCGGTCATCCGCGGGTCCACACCCCATTTCGAGTACGTGGCGGCGGAAACGGCCAAGGGCATCGCCCGGGTAGCCCTGGACAGCCAGGTTCCCGTGGCCTTCGGCATCATCACCGCGGATACCTTGGAGCAGGCGGTGGAGAGGGCGGGGGCAAAACAAGGCAACAAGGGTTGGCAGGCGGCCCTCACCGCTGTTGAGATGGCTAACTTGTTGCGTTCCCTTCCCCCACGGTAAAATCACCCCTGCCTTGAGGGAACTCCACGGTCCCAGCCATCTTGCCCGGGTCCTGGGCGTCCCGAAGGTCTAGGCCCGGCCATTTGATGGCTATCGGTAGGCTTTTCGATGTCTCCCGGGGAAAAACCGGTCAACCCATGCGCCGGACCCCATGCGGCCTTGAGGTCCAGGGAGCAAGGTCCCGGAGCTGGGGGGAGGCACCCTTCCTTCTAGCGGATCCCGCTGCGCCCTTTCCGCCGGTTACGGCCGCTTTTACGGCTATACTTTTCGTTCAACGGTTTTGGATCCATCATGCCTGGCGAAAGGAGCCCTGGCTTCAAGTTGGCTGACTGAACCCCTCGTTCTAGGGACTTGGTCCATCCCCGGGTGCGGTTCAAGACGTCTCACCGGCATGACGATAAGAATCTTGGGGCCCGGAAGATTGGGAGGCAAGCGAGGCCTCTTTATGGGCATGCCTTGGCGGAGGTGCGTTCCTTGTACGAGGAGATCCTTCAGGGTGAAACCACGGAAATCCCCGACCCCCAGAGGCAGAGAAAACACCGGGTATTGGTGGTGGACGATGACCCCATCATCCGGGAGCTGGTCCGGGAGACCCTGGAGGGGGAGCGCTTCCAGGTGCTGGAGGCGGGGGATGGGGCTGAGGGCATGAGGCTTTGCTCGGAGCAAAAGCCGGATCTGGTGATACTAGATGTCATGATGCCCGGCCAGGACGGCCTGGAGGTCTTGAAGAAACTCAGGGAGGACACTTTCACCAGCCACATACCCATAATCCTGCTCACCGCCAAGGGCATGGTGGAGGACAAGGTCCGGGGTATAGAGACTGGAGCCGATGATTACATCACCAAGCCCTTTGACCCCTTGGAGCTGGAAGCCCGGGTCATCATGCACATCCGCCGTTCCATAAGGGACGGGGAGGCGAGTCCCCTCACCGGACTTCCCGGCAACCGGGCCATCGAGGAGACCATTGAGGAAAGGATAAGGAAGGGCGTCAAGTTCGCCGTGGCCTACGTGGACCTCGACGATTTCAAGGCTTACAACGACAAGTACGGTTTCCACCGGGGCAGCGAGGTCATAAAGATGACGGCCCGCTGCATAGCAGAGGCGGTGGAAAAGTACGGGGATGAGAGCGATTTCATCGGACACATCGGGGGGGATGACTTCATCGTGGTGACGGACATGGTCAAAGCCCCCCTCATATGTCAGGAGATCATAAGGTTATTCGACACCAGGATCCCCGCCTTCTATGACCCGGAGGACAGGGAGAAGGGATACATCGTGAGCAGGGAGAGGAGCGGGAAGATATCCCGCTTCCCCATCATGACCGTGTCCATCTCCGTGGTGCACAACACCTACCGGGTAATAGACCATCCCGGCAAGGTGGCCCAGATCGCTGCGGAACTGAAGAAGTACGCCAAGGCCCAGAAAGGAAGCGTCTTCGTGTTCGATCGAAGGCGGAGTGGATGACGGAATGGCTGGGACCGGACCCCTTCCCCCGATGCCCCGGCGAGAGGCCCCCATCCCTCAGCGACCCCCTGGCCGTGAGGAC
>JAPWVA010000268.1 GCA_028275245.1 Actinomycetota bacterium | reverse complement strand
GATGCGCTCCGGCGAGGAGGTGGACTCCCTCCGACGGGAGATGGCCGCCCTGAGCGACGAGATCAAGGCGGACGAGGAGAGGCTGGCCCTCCTGGAGGGGGAGATCCGGGAGATCCTCATTCGCTTGCCCAACATCCCCCATCCCTCGGTGCCCGTCGGGCCCGACGAGACCTACAACCTGGAGATCAGGCGATGGGGGACGCCCCGAGAATTCGATTTCCCGCCCCTCCCCCACTGGGAACTGGGGGAGCAGCTGGGCATCCTCGACTTTCAACGGGGAGTGAAGATCGCCGAGTCCCGCTTCACCCTGCTCCGGGAGGAAGGTGCCTTGTTGGAGCGCGCCCTCATCAACTTCATGCTGGACCTCCATACCCGGGAGCACGGCTACCGGGAGGTCTTCCCTCCCATACTGGTCAACGAGGAGAGCATGTTTGGGACCGGCCAGCTGCCCAAATTGGAAAAGGAGATGTACCGCTGCCGGGATGACGACCTTTACCTCATCCCCACCGCGGAGGTGCCGGTCACCAACATCCACCGCGACGAGGTCCTGGACGAGGAGGAACTGCCTCTTTACTACTGTGCCTACACCCCCTGTTTCCGGAGGGAGGCGGGCTCTTACGGGAGGGACATAAGGGGCCTCATCCGCCAGCACCAGTTCAACAAGGTGGAGCTGGTGAAGTTCTCCCACCCGGACCGATCCTTCGAGGAACTGGAATCCCTTACCAGGGATGCCGAGGAGGTGCTGCGTAGACTGGGTCTCCCTTACCGGGTGGTGGCCCTTTCCACGGGGGACCTCTCCTTCGCCGCCGCCAAGTGCTATGACCTGGAGGTTTGGCTGCCTTCCTACGGCGAATACAAGGAGATATCCTCCTGCTCCAATTTCACCGATTTCCAAGCCAGGAGGGCGAACATCCGTTTCCGCCCCCGGGATGGGGGAAAGGCTCGCTTCGTTCACACCCTCAACGGCTCGGGGGTGGCCGTGGGTCGGACGGTGGCGGCTATCCTGGAGAACTACCAGCAAAAGGACGGAAGCGTGGTGATCCCGGAGGCCCTCCGTCCTTACATGCACGGCCTGGAGGTGATAGGCCCGAGGGCCTGAAGGTTCTCGAAAACCCCAGGCGAAGCCGCGGGCCCGGGGCTTTTACGGCCTACTTGCCCCGCCGCCCTCCCGTCAAAAGGGGGCTATTCCCGGGAAGGAGTACACATCCGGCGGCATGCCGGCCTCCCTCGAGGGTGGTGGAGACCTCTCGGATTGCTGCCCCTTACCACCCTCTACCCATAAGACATGGATGGCCTGTGAACCCGAAAACCCCTTAAAAACATTGATCGCTCAGGGTAAACGGAGAAACGACGGAAACATGGACCCAGGAAAAGCCACTGAAAGAGCCGTTTCCCCTGCGTTTACCGTTTTTATCACCCCGGTTAAAATGGGGGCGGAGGGGTGGCAGAGCGGACGAATGCGGTGGTCTTGAAAACCATTGGCCCTCGCAGGGCTCGCGGGTTCGAATCCCGCCCCCTCCGCCACATGCGGTCAACGATCCCGGCTACGACCCGGGGATGGCGGGAGCCGGAAAGGGAGAGGCCGCGAGGGCGGTGCTGAGGTTCAGGAGAGGAAGGCGTTTTCCATCCGGGCGCCCCACCTCCGCGACGTGCCCATGTCTGGAAGCGGCTTAACTGCCTTGAGCACGAAGCGGTCCGGTTGATCGGTGATCTCCACGAAACGGAACCCGAGCCTTAGGAAGAGCATCTCCAGCTCCTTGCCCTCCGGGAGCAGGTGTCCTCGCACCGGGCCACCCGTCTTCCGATGGACCGCGTTCACCTCCTCGCGGCTTTCCGGGTGGCAGACCACCGCCATCCCGCCCGGCCTCAGCACTCGGTACATCTCGGACACCGCCGATTCCCGGTCATGGAAGTGGGGAAAGCAGGAATTGCACAGGACCAGGTCGAAGGACTCGTCCAGGAAGGGAAGGCTGGCCACATCGGCCCTCACGTAGTGCAGGTTTGGGGCGCTAATCTTGCTCCTGGCCACCTCCAGCATCCTCTCGGATAGGTCCACCGCTGTGACGCTGCCGGAGACGCCCACCCTCCCCAGAAGGAAAGGTAGGGCGATGCCCGTCCCCGTGCCCACGTCCAGCACCGAGGCCCCCTCCCTCAGGGGGAGCTCCGCCAGGATCTCCCGGAGCCTGTCCACGAAGTCAGGTCTTATCCGCGAGTCCCATTCCTCAGCCAGGCGGTTGAAGAACTCCCTGGTCTCGGCCGCCTTCATCGCTGACCTCCAAAAAAAACAAACGCCACGAAGTCTGCCTTCGTGGCGTTTCATTCCCGCGTGCATCGCGGTCCTTACAGGCAAGATGTTAACAGCTGGGGTAAGGGGAGTCAACGGGCGGGTGGAGGACCCTTGAAGCGGGATCCATGATGGTGGCGCCCTTCGGCGGGAAAAGCCGTGCTTTGCGTGGCAAGATTGTTGTATCCCGCCCGCCGCGCTCCCATGGCCCGTCCTTTCGGGCCCACGGGGCAGGCATAAGCCCACGCGCCAAGGGACGATGCGAGGGGATCGAGGCCTGGCCCTCAGGGGACGGGCTTTCCCGGGGGTCTTCCCTTCCCGGGAGCCCCATGATCACAGGAAGGGCACCTCCAACCCATGCCCTTCCTGCCGGGTGGGGGAGGGACCTGTCCTCCGCAGCGGCCACACCGGTACCTTCCCCCTTCCTCCCTTAGGATGTAGCTACCGCCCCCTATCTTCAGGGCCTTGCCGTGGACCAAGGCGTCCACCACCTTCTTCCTTGCCTCTTCCAGCATCCGCTGGAGGGTCTGGCGGGAAACCCCCATGCAGGTGGCGGCC
>JAPWVA010000267.1 GCA_028275245.1 Actinomycetota bacterium | reverse complement strand
CCAGTCCATGACCCCGGAGGAGAGGAGGAAGCCTCAGATCATAGGGGCGAGCCGGAAACAGAGGATAGCCAGGGGAAGCGGGACCACCACTCAGGATGTCAACCGGCTCCTGCAGCAGTTCCAGCAAATGCAGAGATTGGTAAAGCAATTCGGCAAGATGTCTCCCCGCAAGATGGGGCAGATGTTTCCCTTCCAGCTGTAGATGGAGTAATTTCGAAAAGAGAAGGAGGTCCTGGTTCTCGGGAAGAGGGAAAGGAGTGCATGCATATTGGTGAAGATACGACTGATGAGGATGGGAGCCAAGAAGAAGCCCTTCTACCGGGTGGTGGTGGCCGATAGCAGGAGCCCCCGGGATGGCAGGTTCATCGAGGTGCTGGGAAGGTACGATCCCCGCACCGAGCCTTCCTTGATCGAGTTAGACGAGGAGAAAACCCTCCTTTGGCTCCGCCGGGGCGCCCAGCCCACCGACCCGGTGAGGAAGCTGATGGAGATCAGGGGCATCTGGCAAAAGTTCATGGAGGAAAAGGTCAAGGAGGTCAAGGGTGCAGGATAACCTGCCGGGGGGGACCGGCCCGGTAGAGCTCGTGAGGTACCTGGCGGTTTCCCTGGTGGACAACCCGGATAAGGTGGAGGTGTTATCCTCCGAGCAAGATGGCACCGTGTTCATCCGATTGAGGTTGGATCCCTCCGACATGGGGAGGGTCATCGGGAAGGGTGGCCGAATGGCGCAGGCCTTGCGTACGCTGGCCAGGGCATCTGCGAGAAAAGAGGGAAAGAGGGCGGTCCTGGAGATCTCCGATATCGGCTGATGCCCAGTGGGTTCTCCCGGCGTGACCTAGTGGTCACCGGAAAGGTCGTCAAGCCCCACGGTATCCTGGGGTGGGTCAAGGTCCGGGTCCTGAGTTCCAATCCCGGGAGATTCCGGGAGGGCAACGCCTTCATCCTGGAGGGTAGGGAAGGGGGGGATAGGTTGGTGGTCCAGGGGGTCAAGGCGACCCCCGGTGAGACCATCCTGGTGAAGTTCGAGGGATTGGACACGAGAGACCAGGCCGAGCTGATCCGGGGGAAGAGGCTCTTCATCACCCCCGAGGAGACGGGAGAACCGCCCCCGGGATGTTTCTGGGAACACCAGATCGTGGGGCTCGTGGTCAAGACCACCGAGGGTCTGGAGCTGGGTAAGGTCCGCGAGGTGATGGAGACCGGGGCCAACGACGTACTGGTGGTGAGGCAGGGCCGTAGAGAACATCTCATACCCATGATCGAGGACGTGGTGAAGGAGGTGGACCTGGAAAGGGGGGTGCTGGTGATCTTCCCCATGCCTGGGCTTTTAGAGGACTGAGGTCATGCGTATCGACGTGTACACCATCTTTCCCGGGATATTCCGATCCCCCCTCCGGGAAGGTCTCTTGGGGAAAGCCCTGGAAAGGGGGATTCTGGACATAAGGATCCACGACATCCGGGAGTATGCGCCGGGAAGGCATCGTCAGGTGGATGATGCACCCTTTGGCGGCGGCCCGGGGATGGTGATGAAGCCGGAACCCATATTCGAGGCGGTCCTCAACACCTTGGGTTACGGGTGGGAGGAGCTGGATCGCCTGAAGGAAGAGGTGAGGGTGATACTGCTTACGCCCAGGGGGAGGAGAATGGAGCAATCCCTAGTAAGGGAGTTGGCGGAGGAGGAACACCTAGCCCTCATCTGCGGGAGGTACGAGGGAGTGGACGAAAGGGTGCTGGAACATCTCTGCACCGATGCCCTTTCCGTGGGCGATTACGTGCTCTCAGGGGGGGAGTTCGCGGCCCTGGTGGTGATAGATGCGGTGGCCAGGCTGGTGCCCGGCGTGGTGGGAAACAGGGAGTCCCTGCAGGAAGAGAGCTTTTCGGGAGGCTTGCTGGAGTATCCCCAGTACACCCGTCCGGCCGACTACCGCGGCTGGAGGGTGCCGGAGGTTCTCCTTTCCGGTAACCACGCGGCCATAGCCGAGTGGCGAAGGAGAAAGGCCTTTGAGTGGACCGAGAGACACAGGCCCGACCTCCTCAGGGGTGGGGGACTGGATCCCCAGGCCTGGGGAGAGGGTGGAGATTAGGAGGTGGAAAGATGCAGAAGACCGACGTCGTGGAGAGTCAGTACCTGAGGGATGATATCCCCGATTTCCGGCCTGGCGACACGATCAAGGTGCACGTCCGGGTGGTGGAGGGCAACCGGGAGAGGATCCAGGTATTCCAGGGAGTGGTGATAAGCCGCCGCGGTAGCGGGACCAAGGAGACCTTTACCGTTCGGAAGGTCTCCTTCGGAATAGGTGTGGAGAGGACCTTCCCCCTCCATTCCCCCCTCATCTCCAAGATAGAGGTAGTGACCCGGGGAAAGGTACGCCGGGCCAAGCTATACTACTTGCGCCAGCGGGTGGGGAAGGCGGCCAAGGTGAAGGAGCGGGGGCGTTACTGAGGAAGGACGCCAACCACCGCATCCCGGTATCGAGATCCTGTACCCGTGATGAAAGGGCCGATGGGGAAGGGGGAGAGGCCAGTCTTAGCCCCGACCGGGACGGGAGAGGGGAGGGGAGATGCCCGTGGGACGGGAAGTTGGGCCTCCTTCTTGCTGGAGATGGCCCTCCTTTTCTTCGTGGCCCTGGTGATCGCCCTTTTCCTCCAGGCTTATTTCGTGAAACCCTTTCTCATCCCCTCTCCCTCCATGGAGCCCACATTGCGTGAGGGGGACAGGGTGCTGGCAGACCGCATAACCTACCATTTCAGGAAGCCTAGAAGGGGCGAGATAGTGGTCTTCCGTTACCCACCCTCCGACCCGTCCAACTGGACCAAGGGCGGCAACTTCCTCACCAAGGCCATGGACCTGATGG
>JAPWVA010000266.1 GCA_028275245.1 Actinomycetota bacterium | reverse complement strand
TGGGAAAACACCTTCTCCTGGAGGTGGACGGGGGCGTTAACCAGGATAACCTGGAGGAGGTCCTGGCAGCCGGCACCGACGTGGTGGTGGTGGGATCCGCCATCTATACTGCCCCTGACCCCAGAAAAGTGGCTTTTGAAATCAGGAGGATGCTGGACAAAGAACGGACCGCCCGCGGCGTGGCGGAATCGGGGTGGCCTCCGGCCCAACCCTGATCGTGTGACGAGGCGCCATATCCCGTGGCTAGTTCCGGCCATGGACAGCCCATCCCATAACCCCTATAATCATCATCGAAGGTCTTCGGGGCAGGGTGAAATTCCCGACCGGCGGTGAAAGTCCGCGAGCCGAAAGGCAGAACCGGTGGAATTCCGGTACCGACGGTGAAAGTCCGGATGGGAGAAGGCCTACAGGCGTGAGATAGCGCCGGGCTGACTCCCGGCGCGGTCTTTTTTCCGCCCCCCTTCTCCCCTTTTCCCGGAGCCAAGGCGCGACCGTGCACGCCCCTGGAAGATACGGCCATGGAAGGTGACGTAGTTTTCATGAGGATGGCCTTGAGGCTGGCCCGAAGGGGGTCCGGAATGACCCATCCCAACCCCATGGTGGGAGCGGTGGTGGTAAAGGACGGCGAGGTGGTGGGAAGGGGATACCATCGCGGGCCAGGAACTCCGCACGCAGAGGCTATGGCCCTCGAGGAAGCGGGGGAGCTCTCCGCGGGCTCCACTTTGTACGTGACCCTCGAGCCTTGTAACCATCATGGGAGGACCCCGCCCTGCACCGAGGCGATATTGGCCCGGGGCGTCTCCCGGGTGGTGATGGCCATGAGGGACCCCAACCCCCACGTTGCGGGAGGGGGAGCGGACAGGCTAAGGGAGGCGGGCCTGCGGGTGGAAGAGGGTTTGCTGCGACGGGAAGCGGCGGAGCTCAATAAAGGGTACCTCAGCCTCGTGCTGCGCGGGAGGCCCTGGTTGACGGTGAAGATGGCATCCACGGCCGATGGGAAGGCAGCCGCCCCCGGCGGAAATTCCCGCTGGATTACCGGGGAGGAGGCGCGCCGGGTGGTGCACCGCATGAGGAGGGAGTGCGACGCGGTCATGGTGGGGTCCGGGACCGCCATCCTGGATGACCCGGAGCTCACCGTCAGGATGGTATCTCTGGGGAAGGGCAGGCCACCCCGGCGGGTGGTGGTGGATTCCCGCCTGCGGCTCCCCTTGGAGGGGAGGCTGGCAATGGGAGGAGACCCCCCAGTGCTAGTGGCAGTGGCGGAGGGACACGACCGAAGGGCAGCGGAGGTCCTGCGGAGCAGGGGCGTCGAGGTCTTGCAGTGCGGGAATGGCGACATGGTAGACCTGCACTTGCTCCTGAGAATGCTGGGGGAGAGGGGAGTGGCCCACCTGCTGGTGGAGGGGGGTCCCCGCCTAGTGGGGTCCCTTTTCCGAGAAGGGCTGGTGGACGAGGTGGTCCTGTTCCTGGCCCCTCGGGTCCTGGGGAACCCGGAGGCCCCCGACTGGGTGACGGGTCTGGGCATCACCTCCCTGACGGAGGCGTGGGAGATGAGATGGACGGAAGTGAAGAGGACGGGCAGGGACCTCATGCTCAGGGCTAGGCCCATCGAGGGCTGGGACCCTGCAGCACAGGTCTCTCCGGGAATATGAGATACACGGAAAGGGCGGGGTTTCCCCCGGCAGAGCATCCTTGGGAACGGAGGTGAGGGGATGTTCACCGGTCTGGTGGAAGAAGTGGGCACGGTGAAGGGCGTACGACCCCATGACGGCGGATTCCTGCTTTCGGTGAGGTGCCAGAAAGTCCTGGAGGACATGAGACCGGGGGATTCCATCAGCGTCAACGGGGCCTGCCTCACGGTGGTGGAGGTGGAAAGGGACGGACTGTCGGCCCATGTTTCCTTCGAGACCGGGAATAGGACCAACCTGGGGTATGTCCGTCCCGGTGACCGGCTGAACTTGGAGAGGGCGCTGCGGCCTGATTCCCGGTTGGGAGGTCACCTGGTTACGGGGCACGTGGATGCCATGGGTAAGGTATCAGAGCTGAGGCGGCGAGGCGAGTACCGGGAGATATGCTTTCGCTGCCCGCGGGAAGTGCTTGATTACCTGGTTCCTAAGGGCTCGGTGGCGGTGAACGGGGTGAGCCTCACCGTGAACGAGGTGTATGAGGACGGTTTCTCCGTGGTGCTCATACCCCATACCCTGGGAGAGACCAATTTGTCGGGCCTGGAGGTGGGGGATGCGGTCAACTTGGAAGCCGACATCCTGGGGAAGTACGTATTCAGGTATATGGAAAGGAAGGAAGCTGGAGCGTCCCCTGGTGAATCGGAGGACGTGAGGCTTTGGGAGAAATTGGAGAGGGGTGGCTTCCTCTCCTGACTGGGGCGAGGGAACTGAATCACCCCCTGAAAGCGACGCGGAAAAGGACGTAGTCAGAGTTACCCATGGGAGGTGTAAAGGATGGAGGAGGACAGGAAGACGGAGGACAGGGTTGATGAGGAGAGCCCCTTCGATTCCATCGAGGATGCCATCGAGGAGATACGCCAAGGAAGGATTATCATCGTGGTCGACGACGAGGACCGCGAGAACGAGGGCGACTTCGTGATGGCCGCCGAGAAGGTAACCCCGGAGGCTATCAACTTCATGGCCAAGTACGGGCGGGGTCTCATCTGCATGCCTTGTATAGGGAAACGCTTGGACGAACTCAACATCTACCCCATGGTGTCCGACAACACATCCACCCACGAGACGGCCTTCATGGTCTCCATCGGCGCCAAAGGGAAGATAACCACCGGGATATCCGCATATGACCGAGCGGCCACCATCCGGGCGGTGGTGGATCCCACCACCCGACCGG
>JAPWVA010000265.1 GCA_028275245.1 Actinomycetota bacterium | reverse complement strand
TCTCGCCGTGCTCCGATGCGGTGAGCCCGAAAACATCGGCGGACAGCACCACCCCATAAGGTTTGATCCCGTCCCTTATGTACTTGATGAAATCGGTGATCACCTCCGTCTGCGACCGCCCGTCCCGGGAGGGATAGACACAGGTGGTCACGTCCCCGTCGGAGGGGAAACGAACGTAGTCCAGCTGGATTTCCCGGAAGCCTTTGCGGGCCGCCTCGATGCAAAGATCAAGTATGTAGTCCCACACCTCCTTGCTGTAGGGGTCCAGCCATAACCCTCCTTCCCAGAGCCCTCCCTGGGGATTCCTGACCGCCAAGTCGGGCCTCCTCCTGGCCAGGGTGGGGTCCTTGAAGCAAACCACCCGCCCAATGGTGTACACGCCGTGGTACCAGCACTTGTCGAGTACCTTCTCCACCTCCATACCCTGGCCCTCCCGGTAGCTTCCCGCCTCCCTGGCCCATCTCACTCCGGTGGGGTAACCCACTGAGCCCGTCTCGTCCTTCACATCCAGCTGAAGGGCATTCAACTCGGTCTTTTCCACAAGGTCCAGCGCCTCCTTCACCCTGTCCATGCTGGAGGCGGCCCAGATGGAAAGGTGGATTCCTTTGGCCATGGGAGGGGGAAGGGCGTCCACCCAGTACTCGGCCTCGTTGCCGGCCTCGTCCACCGCCCGGAGCGCCACCGAGAGCTCTTGGTTCCTGTCTATCTCGACGCAGAACCCGCCGTCCCGGTCCAGGCGGAGGGGTTTTTCCTCGAACCAGGCCGCTTTAACCCCTTCCAGCCTGCCCCGGATGACCGTGATCCCGTCCTCCCTCACCTCCCGCTCCTGCAGCACCAGCTCGGGTGGGCGGTTGTCC
Organism: Actinomycetota bacterium; assembly: GCA_028275245.1. Taxonomy (GTDB): domain Bacteria; phylum Actinomycetota; class Geothermincolia; order Geothermincolales; family RBG-13-55-18; genus JACVJK01. Next base: position 2,005 of record JAPWVA010000265.1, on the reverse strand, counting down.
AAGAAAAAGCGGAAGCCCTTCCTCCGCTTCTCCCCTTCCCAAAGCTCGAGTACGTGCTCCCCGTCAGGAAGCCGCAGCTCGGCGCTCAACGCATTCCCCTCTCGGTCCACTGATTCCCCCACGTCCTCGCCGTCCACCCGCAGCGAGAAGCGGGCCGGGTCCGCCCCGTGACGCAGGCGCACCATCACCTTAAGGGGGTTCCCCCTCACCACCGAAGCATCCCCCGGGAATACCTCCTTCACCAGGGGAGAGCGCAGCAGAAGGACGAGAAGGATCACCAGAATAGCCAGCCCCCCCGCGCCGGCCACCGCCCAGAAGGCATAAAAGGTAGAGTTGTACCTTCCCGGCCTCTTCCTGTGCAGCCGGGTCCCGGTTATCTTCCCCCTGGGCACCAGGAGCCTGCGCCACCGGCTCCTCAGAAATATGGGCTTCCTCTCGATTCTCCCGTACATTGCCCGCCTCTTTGTCCTCATCGATCCGTTCCCGCCCTCCGTCCTCAGTCCCCTTGCTTCCCGGCGGAGCTCAATAATTCCTTATCCTCCGATTCCCCGCCCTTCCGGCATCCACCCTGAAAACCATGGGGCGGGGAACGGTCACCGTGGTGGGGTCCCCGTCGCTCACGTACTTCCTCTCCGGGTTCTCCGAGAAGTACCTCAACCAGTGGTAAAGGCCACCGGTATCCAAGGACGGGTCCACCACCTTCACCACCTCCAAGCGGGCGGGGTCGAAGGAACCGTCGTAGGGTGAGGGTACTGGCCTCCCGTTGTCGTAGAAGACGGCCCCAAGTCGAACGCTTTCGCCGTCGAGGGGTATCTCTGTACCCAGCCTTCCCGCCATCTCCTGCCATTCCCGAGGGAACAGAGCGAACTCGGGTACGAAACCGGGTAGGTAGTGCCTGACGGCGGATACCACGCCCGCCACGGCGTCCAGGGCCTCTGCCGGGTCCCTGATCCGTGCCGCCTCAGCCTCGACCGCTACCCCCAGCCCGTACCCCTTATCCCTCAACAACGCCAATTTCCGCTCCTTGAACTTCTCCTGGCCGAAGAGCTGCTTGCCCAGGAAGAACGAGGCGGTAGCCCCGAAATCCGGATGCTCCCTCCCGAAATCCTCCAGCACCCCCAGGGCACAGCGAGGGTCCACTTCGGGCGGGCCGTCTCCCTCCAGGAACCGGACCTGCCCGGGGTCCGCGCCCCAGAAGGTTATCGCCACCGGCGTGAAACCCCGATCCGTGCATATCTCCCCGGATACCAGGTCAGACAGGGACACGCAGCGATATCCCTGCTGGTAGAGGAGCTGCAGGTCCCGCCGGAAATTCTCCGGAGAGCGGGATTCCCGGCCCTCTTCCCCGATCCTACCGTATCTAAGGATCATAACCGCTCCCAGCTCGTTAACCTTGAGGGAGCTCAACTCGGAGGTGGTGAGGGCTGGAGAGGATTCCGCCGGGTTAGCTCCACGGGAGGTGCGGGACCCGACCACGGAACGCAGAAAGAGGGCCAAGACGAGGGCCAGGACCAGACCGATCAAGGCGTAGAACCGACGGGTGAACCTCCAAGTCCTGCGCCTGGAGCGGAGCCGTAAAGCACCGGTTCGCGACGCCGCCCTCCCTTCCAGGCCCGGTAACGCGAATGCACCGGTGCGGGCTACCCTGCCCTCGGCCTCGGAGGAAAGCCGGCGGAGGGCGTTCCGCTCTCCCCGAGAGACCTTCCTCCTGCTGGATCTCGTGCCCGCTTTACCCACGGGACCATAGGGTTCCCGAATCCCCCTTGCTTCCAGGCCATCCCTTAGTGGGACACGTTCCTTTCTGCCCCAGGATCCCTTTTCGCGATCCCCCCGGGTCCCCTCTCCGCGCTTTTTAAATGGCCAAAAATTGCCCACCCAACTGCCACCCCGGGCACGACGGCGGGCATCCCCTGGCGTAACCTTACCCTTGCTCCCTTTGCCCGCTTTCCCTTCACTTGGCGTTTCCATGGGCCGACCCCCTCCACGGCCATTCCCGCTAGGCCGC
>JAPWVA010000264.1 GCA_028275245.1 Actinomycetota bacterium | reverse complement strand
GGCCCAGGCGGCGGAGCTCCCGGAGCTCTTCCTCACTCTTGCCCAGGATATCAGCGGCGTTGGCGTAGATCCCCACCCTCTCCAGTCGTGGAAAGGCCATCCTCAGCCTCCCCAGGATGAAGGAAAGGCGTTCGGTGGGAAGGCACATGGCATTCCCATCGGCCAGGAATACCCTGCGGGTCCAGGGGAAGGTCCGGGAGGCATCGGCTATGTCCTGGACCACCTCGTCTAACCTCCTGGGGGCGAACCTTACCCCCTTGTAAGTGGGACAGAAGGTGCAGGCGTTGTGGGAACACCCATAAGTGACCTGCAGGATGTAACTTCTGGCCTCGCTGGGAGGCCTTATGACTATACCCTTGTATCGCATCCGTCCGCTTCCCACCCCCTATCCTGGCGGATAAGCATAAATATAACACCTGTGTGCCAGCGGCGGAATCGCGGATCGGGCGGGTCGTGAAAATCAGACGGCCCGGGAGGGGTGTGTTCCCTTCGTTGTCCTATATTCTGGGGGAAGGCCTCAACCGCGAACACCCGCGGCGACTCTCTACAACCATTGTTGCCATGGCCTTCACCCCCTTCCTTCCCGCGATGCTAACCGATGCTCGTGATCAGGCTGCCCCCGTTCCGCTCAATACCTCTCGGATGGGACGGGGTATCCCTGCCTTGGGTTTTGCTCCCTCCCGGAAGAGAAGCCCCATGAAGGATTCCTTTAGGTCCTCATCCACCCGGGGTCCTATCCGGGCGGTGAAGAAGTTGTCTGGGTCCAGGTTAACGTTGGGCTCATCGGTGGGGTAATAGAGAAAACCCGCCTTTTCCAGGTACTTCAGGAGCATATCCCGGTATTCCCGCTTCCCTAGCCCCGTGCCCTCAAGGTCCCAATGCCAGGAGTACCCGGTACATATGACAATCTTGTCGTCGAAGAAAGGGTCGGCCAGGCACAGCTCCATGATCTTGTCGGCTATGCCCATGGATCGCCAGGATTTGCTCACCTCGATGGCCATGGCCTCTATGAGGCGGGGATCACCCAGCTTTGACCATCTCTCGGCGGGCGATGGCGGCGCTATTACCACGAAGCCCACGATGCTACCCCGGTCGGAGATGGCCAGGATAACGTCGGCGGCGGGGTTGGCGGCGATCCGCTCCAGCGTCTTCTTCTCTCGTATGGGGGGATAGTGGGGGGATGCGAAGAGCCCCATTCCCTCCTCCAGATCCAGAGAGCGGATGAGCTCCGGGGAGGCCTTCCTCACGAACCACACCCTTCCCTTGGGGGTGTCCAGGTAATCGACCGCACCGAATTTCAAGTTCCACCTCCTCGTCCGCTCCCATTTTCCCAGCATCAGCCGGTGGGTTCAATCCGCCTGTAGGGCAAGGATGGCCAAAGGGCTAATACTTGGAGATATTTCTTTCAATACCCGGGTATTATTTTTTGCCCCGCCCCCCCTTGTCTCGTGGAAAACCTCCGGGCGGTTACCCTATGATAGCAGGATGGGAGCCAGGACCCGGCCCCAAGGGACAGAGCAGAACGGGACGCAGCTTCACTGTAGAAAGGGTCGACGCAGTGAAAGGGACGAGGCAGTTGATGGAAGACGTTCCCTCCCGCTTCAGGAGACTGGTGGGAGATGAGCCTTTCTACAGCATCCATTCCCTAAACCAACTGGACAAGGAGGTCAAGGAGCAGGTCTATTCCCTCTTGATCCCGGAGAAGGTCTTTCAGCGGTTCTCTATCGACCCCGTCACCTTCACCAACCCAGAGGGGGAGAGGGTGGTGAACTTCATAACCCCTCGCCACGCAGGATTCGCCATCCTGGAGGTGAGGAGGAAGCCTGAGGACAAGGACTGCATCTTCTTCTTGGAGATAGCAGACACCGCCTTTCACAAGATAGAGATAACCTTCCTCATCATCAACGATCCCGACTCTCCCCGCTTCAACACCGACATCGACCCGGAGGGTCGCAGAACCAAGTTCGGGACCGCCCGCCGCAACATCGAGGAGGAGGTCAAAGCCATGAAGGCAGGGTTGGCCCCGGGCCAAGTGAGAAGGGGACTCAGGCTGTTGGGGGATTTCCTACCCTTGGTCCTGGGATTCGTGAAGGCCATGGGCCACGACATGATAGTGGCCGAGCCCCTGGCCTACCACGACGCCATCATCTTCGAACATCATGGGTTCAACTACATAAGGGGAAGAAAGTTGATGGAGGATATCCACCGGGAGTTCCAACCCGGGGGCAGCCTTTTCCGCAAGCTGGACGGGAGCACTCCCTTCCGTATGCCGGGCGCCGAGAAGACGGTGAGGGGTCGCAGCTGGGCCATCCACGACGGCATCCTGGATCGTCCGTGGAAAGATGTGGAGATGTACCGGAATGTGGACCTCCCCGCCCGCGTTTGCACCTTCCCGGGATGGGTATATTGATTTAGCAAGGCAGGTACCTTGACGGCTCCCGGTGCAGGAGGATGCCATGAAGGTCAGGGATTGCATGAGCCCAAACCCCGTGGTTCTCTCCCCCGACGACACCCTCAGGAAAGCGCGTGAGACCATCTCCCGGCTGGGCCTGCGCCGCTTCCCAGTGTTAGAGGACGGAAAGTTGGTGGGGATAGTCACCGACCGGGATGTGAGGCAGGCGGACATCAGCTCCGCAGTGGTCCAGGAACGCAGATACGTGGAGTACATCCTAGACCGTATCCAGGTGAGGGGGATCATGACCCCAGATCCCATCACCGTGACCCCCGACACCCCCCTTGAGGAAGCGGCTCGCCTCATATTGAAGCACAAGATAGGCGGCCTTCCCGTGGTGAAGGGGGGCGAGCTGGTGGGTATCATCACCGAGACGGACCTCATACGTACCCTCATAGATATCCTCGAGAA
>JAPWVA010000262.1 GCA_028275245.1 Actinomycetota bacterium | reverse complement strand
TTGCCCCCCTCCCTCCGGGGTCGCTGCGACCTGGTGGTCTCCAACCCTCCCTACATCAGCGAGGCGGATTACCTGCGCCTACCGGAAGAGGTGAGGGACCACGAACCGCGCGTCGCCCTGGTGGCTGGCCCCAGGGGAGTGGAAGTGCACCTGAGGCTGATGGGGCAAGCCAGGGATTGGCTGGCGCCGGGCGGGTTCCTACTCATGGAGATGGGAGAGGACCAAGGGGAAGAGCTGGAAGGGGCGGCGAGGAGGATGGGGTACGGCCACGTGGCGGTGCATTGCGACCTGTGCGATAGGCCTCGCCTGGTGCAGCTGACCCTTTCCCGCGATCCAGCATCCGTGGGATAGTGGTTCCTGGTCCGGGACGTAGGGAACGACCCTATCGCCAGATTTTCCCACAACGGTAGTTCGCCTTTCCCATGATGACGATGGAATGAAATACCAATTCCAATACGTGTGTTCATAAGCTCATGATGAATACACTGGCTTACTTTCCCACCTGCTTTGAAACACACATGGTCTGGTATTAGAATTTACTCGGACGACAAGGATTCGGCGGGAGAACGGGAAAACCTCGACATGCACGGTGTATCGGTGAGGCGGGGGAAATCGGTATTGACATTAACCGCGACCCTTGTACTTGCTGTCCTCCTCTTGGTGGTGCAGTCCTCTAGGGTCTCAGCGGACCAGGTTTCAGAGAAAAGGGCCCAGGCGCAGGAGGTGGAGCGGAAGCTGGCCGCCCTCAAGGGAGAGTTAAATGCCCTTTCCGCCGAACTCAACCGGCTCCAGTCTCAGTTGGCCCTACTGGAAAGGGATATCTCCATTACTGAGGCGGAGCTCCGGGAGCAAGAGGCGGAGTTCCAGAGGTGGCAGGGAATCCTGGCGGACAGGGTGAGGGCCATGTACAAGCAGGGCTACGTCACCACCCTCGAGTTGTTTATGGAGTGCGGGGATTTCGATGCCTTTATCAATTCCTTCCAGTACATGAGTCGCATTGGATGCCACGACGCAGAGATCATGAATACCACCAGGAACTTAGCTGGGAAGATAAGGGAAAGGAGGAATAGGCTGGCAGCCAACCGTGAGGCCTACCGGAAGGATCTGGAATCCTTAGCCAGGAAGAGGGAGGAAGTGCAGTCCAAGCTTAACGAACAAAAGGCCATACTGGCCGGGTTGAGCTCGGATATGGCTTCGCTTCTCAGTCCTCGCTACGCATCCTATGCCCGTGGAGGCGGGACGGCGAGCGTAGGGCCGGTCAACGGCCTCTACTTCCCCGTGGCTGGCCCTTGCAGCTATACCAACGACTGGGGCGCGCCCCGCTCGGGCGGTAGGACCCACAAAGGATGCGACATCATGGCCCCGCGGGGGACGCCGGTGGTGGCCATCACCTCAGGGGTGGTGGAACATAGGAGGGGTGGCAACGCGGGGCTGTATATCGCCCTTCACGGTGATAACGGCCACCTCTACTACTACATGCACCTGGACGGCTTCGCGGCCTCGGGGAGGGTTAGGGCGGGGCAGATCATCGGTTATGTGGGGGATACCGGCAATGCCCGGGGATGCCCGCACCTGCACTTCGAGTTCCATCCACACCACGGGGGACCGGTCAATCCCTACCCTCTACTCCGCTCCATCGACCGCTGACCTTCCCCTGCTGTGGGTCTAACCCTTGAGTCCGAGGTTTCCCAGGATTCCCTCTACGTCCACATGGGCGGCCACCAGCTCCTTCAGACGTTCTACCTTGCTCCTCTCGTAGGAACGGGCCGTGCGGATCATCAATTCGACCCTCTCCGCGGTGGAGAAGGTGTCGGTACCCACCAGGATGATAGGAACCCCCATTTCCCTGGCCTTGGAGACGATGATGGGCGAGGGATAAAGGTTCCCCGAGAGGATTATGCAACCTGCGCCCGCTTCCATGGCCGCCAGCTGGATATCGCTCCGGTCTCCCCCGGTCACCACGCAGAAGTTCTTCTTTCGCCGGAACACGTTCAGGGCATGCTCGGGAGTCATGGCCCCTACCAGCACTTCCTCCACCAGCTTGTCCTGGGCCACCTCCCCGGTGAGCAGGTCTCCCCCCAGGGAAACGGAGAGGTCCCTCACCGTGACCGAGCGCAGTAGCCTCTCCGTGGGTATGTCGCCTAGAACACGGATTCCCTCCCTCTCCAGACGAGGCTTGAGGTGATTCCGGAAAAAGGAGGACCTCTCGGGGGGGATCATGTTGTATATGACTCCTGCAAATCGGTGGCCGAAACGCTCTCGGGCCGCCAACACGTTGTCGGCGAGCATGGCGTCGTCGAATCGCTCCACCAGGACCACGGGTACGTCCAGCACCTCCGCCAGCTGGTAGCAGGAGATGCCGAGGAGCCATCCCTGCCGCGTGTTGAGGGCCCCGTGGATGACCACCAGGTCCTTGCCGACGGACACCCTATGGTAGGCTTCCTTTATCCTAGCCCCGTAGTCCTCGCAGCAGGTTCCCATGGCCTCCCTCACCACTTGGGATGTGAGGACCACTGGGCAGATATCCTCCAAGCCCTCCTCGAGTTCCAATATCTTCTTCATGTGGAATGCATCCTCGTCGGTTATGGTGTCGCCCTCGGTGAAGTACCTGTACCCAAGGGGCTTGAAGTAGCCGACCCTCAGGCCCATCTCCCGGAAGCGGAGGAGCAGGCCGAGGCAGAGGGTGTGTATGCCGGCGATACCGCCCTCCGTGCAAAGGTAAAAACCTTTCATCCCCATCACCCTTTCAATACTGGAGAACGAACCTGGCGTCCACCGCCATGCATCCCCTTCCCTTTTCCATGACCCTCAAGGGGTTTATATCCATCTCGGCGATCTGAGGGAAATCGCAGGCTAGTTGGGAAACCCG
>JAPWVA010000261.1 GCA_028275245.1 Actinomycetota bacterium | reverse complement strand
AAGGTGGAAAAGGTCAAGTCCATGCGGATTTCCGGCGACATGGAAGTTCAGTACAACTTGGGCGGGATGGACATGGCCATGAGCGCTGATTACGAGGGCGCTTTCCGGGAGACCCAGGACCGGGGGCCGGTGGGGAGCATGAAGGTCAACACCCGTATGGAGGGCGCGGGGGGAGATATGGACCAGTCCTTGGAGGTTTTCGTATACACCGAGGGCAACCGGATTTACGCCCGGCTTCCCGGGGATGGAAGGTGGGTTTACCGGGAATTCGACCCGGGGGAGATGTGGGGCGGTATCGGCCAAGACCCCCTTTCGGTGAATCCTCAGGGAATCATGATGACGCTGCAAGTGGCCAAGTCCCTGGAGCTGGTGGAGGAAGGCGAGCAATATGCCGTGTTCTCATTCCGGATTGACCCGGAGAAGGTGGTCACCGAGGACACATTGGCCAAGTTCCAGGAGGCTCTGGCCCAGTTCGGCGGGAAGAACCTGGACCAGGAGGAGATAAGGGAATCCCTTTCCGAGATAATCGAGATGATGAAGTTCACCATGAAGGTCGACCGGGATAGCCAGCTCCCCTTGGAGTTGACTCAGGAGACTACCGGTAACCTTCTGGACGTCATGGTCCGGCTCGTCCCCGAGGCCGGCATGGCCAGCGGAGGGAGCATAGGGATGAGGATGACCTTCCGCTTCAGCGACTATGGAGCGGACTTCCCCGTGGATAGGCCCCAGGGAATCGAGAACGCCACTCCCATGTGATCAAGGGGGCTTTCAGGACCCTGGCACGCTGCCCTTCATCCGGCTCAGCATCTCGCGGGCCAGGAAGCGGTCTATCTTACCTGAAGCGGCTCGGGGTACCTTTTCCACGAAGAATACGTGCTTGGGACACTTGTAGGCGGCTAGATGCTCCCTGCAGTGCCTCTTTATCTCCTCAGGGGAAGCGGTCTTTCCTTCCCGCAACTCCACCAGGGCTGTGACCACTTCTCCCCAACGGGGATCGGGCGTGCCCACCACGGCTGCGTCATATACTGCGGGATGGGTTTTTATGACCTCCTCCACCTCCTCCGAGTACACCTTCTCGCCTCCGGTGTTTATGAGGTAATTGCCGCCCCTGCCTATGAGTCGGAAACGGCCGTCGGCTTCCACAATGCCTTCATCGCCGGAGAAAAACCACCTGCGCCCGTCGAGGACCCGGAAGTCCTCGGAGGTCTTCCCGGGGCATTTCCAGTATCCCAGGGCCATGTAGCCTCCGTAGAGGAACTCGCCCACCTCGCCGCTTCCCGGGATCACGTCCCTTCCCAGCTCCCGGCTGTACACCCGGCAGGGGAAGAGGTCCGCCCCGGGGGAGAGGGACCTGCGGAGGGAGGCCCCGGCGGGCTTTATCTCCTTCTCAGAGGAGAGGGCCAGGGTGGCGAAGGCCCCGCTGGATTCGCTCAGTCCCATGGAGTCCACGATGATGCAGTTGGGGGCTCTCTGCAGGATCTCCCTCTTAAGGTGGGGTGAAAAGCGGACCCCGGAGGATACCAAAGCCCATAACCCCGAAAGGTCGTAGCTCCTCCCCTCCGCTTCAGCCCTGTGCAGCTCCTCCACCAGGGGCAGGGCGAAAGCGTCCCCCACTATCACCGCGGTATGAACCCGGTGCCTTTCCACCGTCTCCCAGAACTCTCGGGCCACGAAGGGATGGGGGGTGGGAAGGAAGACGATGGTGGCCGCTACCCCTCCCATGTAGGTGAAGGCCCCCTCATACCCTGCACCGTGGAAGAGGGGTGCGGCACACAGGAACCTCACGCCTTCCTTCTGGGCCGCCCCCACCATCTTGAGCGCGTAAGGGTTTCCCGTGGTCAGCTTGAAGAACTCGAAAAAGGCCCGTTTGAAGGCATTGGTCCTCATGAAGCGGCGGGTGGTATCGGACGAGAGGATACGGGTAATCCGGTCTACAGTCTTGGGGTTGGAGGAGAAGAGGGAAGCTATTCCCCGCAGGTTTCCCTCGCTCAGTTCCGGGAGCCTTTCCACGATGGGGAGTAGGTTGTTGAGTAGCATGAGGTCCAGGCCCCTGACCCTCTGCTCACCGTCCCATACCGTGCCCTTGGGATAGCCGGTGGTGCCCCCGGTGTACATGAGGAAACAGAAGTCGTCGTTGTACACATCCACGCGAGGGTTGCTCTCGTCCGGCGTAATGACCTCATCCAGGGATAGTGCCCCGGGAGGGAGTTGGGAGGGTGAGGTCCCCACGGCGTAAATGATGACCTTCTTTAGGTAGGGGAGATCCCGGGCGGCTTCTGCCGCCTCTCTTGCGTAGGGTTCCTCCACGAGCAGCACCCGGGCATCGGAGTCCTCCAGTATGTAGCGGATCTCGTCCACCACGAAGCGGGGGTTGACGTTCACCGGGACCGCCCCCAGCTTGGAGGCCGCCAGGTAGGCCTCCATCCATTCGATGGAGTTGAAACCGGCGATGGCCACTCGGTCACCCTTGCGGATGCCCAGGGATTCCAGGCCGTGGGCGATGCGGTTGCAAGCTCGGTTGAGCTGGTCCCAGTTGAGGATACGGTCACCCTGGATCAAAGCAGGCCTGTCCCCGAAAAGACGAGCAAAAGTTTCCAGCTTGTATTTCCAAGTGTGATGGCGCTTCCTGCGACCTGGGTATCTGACCCGGTAACGCTCGAAGTCATCCCTTTCGATCTCCCGCGGGCCCAGTCCGGTTCGGGTCTTTTCCATCCTCTCTCCCTCCCTCGTTTACATGGTGAGGCTGACGTGCTGTGTAACCACATATAGGGACTTGTTGGATCTGTTGGTTAATGCGTGTGACGCCGCGTTGGATTGATGCCGGGTATTTACCTGGGTCCGGATCCTTGAAGCCCCCCACATCGTATTCGGACCCCTAC
>JAPWVA010000260.1 GCA_028275245.1 Actinomycetota bacterium | reverse complement strand
ATTTATCCTATCGTAATAATAATATTTAAACGTTAAGGCGACCTACCATCTTAGGAATCATGGGAAATCCGGCCCTGAGGACGGCGCTCAAGGAAGGCCTCCCGGAGCGAAGGCGCAGGAACCTGCAAGGCGACAGCTAGAAGAGAGAGGCTATCATGAAAGCGGAGGAGATACGGAGTCTCATCAGGGAGAACCTGGAGAAGGTGGCGGAGACCAGGCCCTTGGTCCACCATGTCACCAACTACGTGGTCATGAACGACACCGCCAACCTCACCCTCTGCCTGGGGGCCCTTCCCGTGATGGCCCACGCCCGCGAGGAAGTGGAGGAAATGGCAGCCCAGGCCAAGGCGGTGGTCATCAATATGGGGACCCCTTCGCCAGCCTGGGAGGAGAGTCTCCTCCTGGCCGGAAAGACGGCAAGGCGTCTGGGCAGGCCCGTGGTCCTGGATCCGGTGGGAGCCGGCGCCACCTCATACCGCACCCGCCTCGCCCTCCGCCTGGCGGAGGAGATTCGTCCCACCGTCGTCCGGGGAAACGCGGCCGAGATCTCTTCCATGCTGGGGTTGGAGGGACAGATAAGGGGAGTGGAAGCCCTTTCCTCCCCGGATGACCCGGCCCAATTGGCCCGGTGCGCGGCGGAAAAGCTGGGCTGCGTGGTGGCGGTCACCGGGGAGAGGGATGCGGTGAGCGACGGGGAGAGAACCTACTTGGTAGCCAACGGCCACCCCATGCTGGGGAGGATCACCGGCACCGGGTGCATGGTCACCACCACGGTGGCAGTGCTCCTCTCCCCAGGCGGCCCCGTCCTAGAGCTGACAGCGGGAGCCCTGGCCCTCTTCGGCTTGGCCGGGGAGGAAGCCGCCCGCATCGCGGGTGAAAGGCCAGGAGCCTTTAGGTTGGAGCTTTTCGACTCCCTCCACCGCCTCACGGGGCATATCCCTGCCGGACGCTTGTTAGTGGAGAAAGCCTGAGGGAAGCCCGTCTTCCCGCCCAGGAAAAGCCGGTCCGCGGCACGCGAGCCCGCTATCCTTCCTAGGCAAAGGGATCTGCCCCAGGGGGGCGCGGGCGGCTATACACCTCCTTCCGCAAGGCCGATTCCCGAAGGGCCGCAACCAGTGCCCGGGCGGTCTCCGGTCCGGTGGAGGCACCAGGCACCGAACCTCACGGGTGCGCGGTCACTGGGATGGCCCTGGCCATAAATCCCTCATAGCACCCAGCCTTTCTCCCGGCAAACCTCCTCCACGTGGGGGCGTAGCCAGTCTTCCAGGCCCCTTTCCAGGTAGAAAGCGGGGTAAAGGAGGTTCTGCTCCCGCCGGATGAAACCACTCTCCAAGGCGACCTCCGCCAAGGGACAGCCGGGGTATATGCGCAGGCCCACCGTCACCGTGACCTGGTGGGGGCTCAGGCGGTCCATCAACTCCAGGCTCTCCTCCACCGTGTGGCGATTCTCGCCGGGCCCTCCCAGAAGCAGGAAGCAGTTGGTGCGCAGTCCCGCCCGATGGGCCGCCGTCACCATCCTCTTAACCTCGGCCACCGTGAAACCCTTTCCCAGCCTCTCCAACATCTCGTCGCTACCACTCTCGTTTCCCAGGCTAATGCCCACGCACCCCGCCGCCGCCATTTCCTCTAGGAGCTCCTCGTCCCCGAAGCGTGGGTTGACGGTGCACCACCACTGGATACCCGTACCCCTCCTGGCCATCTCCCGACATAGCTCTTTCGCATAGTCCAGTGGATGGTTGAAGAGGGAATCGGTGAAGACCACGAATACCACACCCCTCTTCCTCAAGCCCTCCAACTCGCAGACCACTTCCGGGACCGGCCGTAGCCGCAGGTTCCTGCCCTCGATGCCAGGATTGGTGCAATAGATGCAACGCATCGGGCAACCCCTACGAGCCTGAAGGTTGGCCACGAAGGGCGTGCTCTCGGTCATGCCGGGCCTCCAGCGGTAGGGCTCCACCGGAAAAGCGTCCCGGAAGGGGTGGGGATAAACCTCGGGGGGAACAAAAGAAGCGGGGGGATTGACACGGGCCTTCCCCTCCCTCCTCCAGGCGATGGCAGGCAGGCGGGTGGGATCGCCTCCCCGCTCGATGCACTCCGCCAAGCTCAGGAAGGCTTCCTCTCCCTCGCCCACCACCCCCAGCTCCAGGTCCAGGAACTCCAAGATCTCCAGAGGGAATATGGAAAACCCCGCCCCGCCGACCACCAGGGGCGCGCGGGTGACCGCCCTCAGGGCATCCACCAGCTCTCGGACTTGCCCCAGGTAGAACTGGCTTCGGGTCATGTCCTGGTTGTCAATGTTGCGAACGGACAAACCCACTAGGTGGGGGTCAAACCCCTCCACTGCGGAGATGGCAGCCCCCAGGGGATCCTCCTCGAACATAAGGTCTAGGCCTCTCACCTCATGGCCGGCTCGAGCCGCCGCCCCGGCCACCAGGGATATCCCCAGCGGGTAAGGGACCAGGTTGTCCCGGCAACGGTTCTCGCTGATGAGGAGTATCCTCATGGCCTTTTCCAGATCATCTAAGATCATCTAACGGCATCTAACGGTAGCCTTTCTCCCCGTTCCCCTACTCTTCATCGAGATCCGCGGCGCCAGCCGTGTCCCATCGGCCGAGCGGGCAGTGCTGGCTACCCATCACCGGAAGGAACCCTTCAGCCCACGGCTCAACCCGCCCTGGCGATGACGCCTCCTCCCAGCACCTCTTCACCCCGGTAGATCACCACGTGCTGGCCTGGGGTTATGGCCCAGACCTTCTTTCGGAACTCCACCCTTATCCGGTCCGCCGAAGCTGCCACACGGCAGGGGACGGGTTCCGCATTGTAACGAATCATGGCCTCCGCCTCGAACTCATGGGAGGGGGGTGCGCCTTCCAGCCAAACTG
>JAPWVA010000258.1 GCA_028275245.1 Actinomycetota bacterium | reverse complement strand
GCCTCTTTAGCTCGAAGTGGAAGTGCCACAGTTGGTTTTTCCAGAGATGGTGCGACGTCTCTGATGTTTTGTGTGTAGTGAAGGTTTTACAACGAAACAGACCTAGATACCAACCAGCTCATCACTCCTCTACTGAAAGAAGAGAAACCTCACAACAACAGAGATCACACCATAAGAAGACCCCCACGCCGCCGCCTCCGGCCCTTTCGCCCGCCGCCCCGCACGCTCGGGCGATTGGGAGGGGCCGGCTCCCCCCTCGGGAGAACCCTCGGGAGTTACACCGCCCCCCCATCAACCCCGTCTTCTACGGGAGCCCTCGCGCCCCGGGGTTGCCCCCAGGGCAACGGCCGCCTCGTCTCGGGGAGGGCTTCCCGCTTAGATGCGTTCAGCGGTTATCCCCTACGGCGTGGCTGCCCGGCAGTGCCCTGCCGGACAACCGGCACACTAGAGGCCACGGCGCCCCGTTCCTCTCGTACTGAGGGCACCTTCCCCTCAGGCGGCCAACGCCCCCGACAGGTAGAGACCGACCTGTCTCGCGACGGTCTGAACCCATCTCACGTTCCCCTTTAATGGGCGGGCAGCCCCACCCTTGGCGGCTGCTGCACCGCCAGGATGGGAAGAGACGACGTCTGGGTACCAAACCGCGGGGTCGATGGGGACTCTCACCCGCGACGAGCCGGTTATTCCTAGGGTAACTTTTCTGTCATGCCCGGCCCCCACTGGTGGGGGCACGAGCGTTCTCTAGGCCCCGGTTTCCCGCCTGGGCCCCTTGCGTTCAAGGGCCCAGTCAGCCCGGCTTTTGCCCTTACACTCTACGGCGGATTTCTGACCCGCCTGAGCCGAGCTTTGGGCACCCCCGATATCTTTTCAGGGGTGTGCCGCCCCAGCCGAACAGCCCGCCTGCCGCTGTCCCCGCCCTTACGGGCGGGTAAGCGGAGGGGCGGAGAGTGGGTGGTGTTCCAGGGCCGCATCCACGGGGCCCGGAGACCCCGTTTCATCGCTCCCACCTACGCTCTGCACCCCCCACCCCCCCGCAACGACAGGCTGCTGTGAAGCTCCATAGGGACTTCTCGCCCCGTCGGGGGTCCCAGGACTGTGCACCTGGAGGTGGGTTCGCCGGGCCCCAGGCCGGGACAGTGGGGACCTCGTTGATCCATTCATGCACGCCGGAACTCTCGGGGGGCGGCGCGTGGAGGTTAGTAAAGATCACAGGGCGTTTCCAACCCCCATATGTTGAAGAACAGATGCCGGTATCTGCTGGGGATCTCTAAGACGTAGACTCCATGCCGCTTGTCGTCAAGGTATATGCTGAACTTCTCTATGCCGTATTCTCTCAGCCAGCTGCCTATCAGCTTGAGCAGCTGTATGTCTTTATTCCACATCCTGACGCGTCTCCCGCTTTTTTCGCCTTCAGCCATGTAGAAGCCGGCTATGAACAGCCGCCTCTCCCTCTCGGTGAACTCAGGGAGTCTTGTTAAGAGCGTGGTGAAGTGCTCATATAGCTTGCTGGAGACTCTGACCTCTACCCTAGTACTGCCTGGGATGACGCGCACTTTGGAGGTCACGTTGAGCATGTTGCAGAGGCTCTTAAACAGCGGCACTAGACACCGCGTCGCTGTAGACAAGTCTTTTTGCGTTACGACTACGCGGTATTCCGTCCGGCCTCCGCTGTAGCTGAGCTTGTAGAGCCCTCCGTCGCCAACTATCCACCCAAGTAAATAGGCAGAAATCTGGTCGATGTCCACATAGACGCAACTGGGGGTTGGCTTTAAGCCTTCCTCCACGCAACCGCCCTTACCCGGCAAGGCATTTGGCTACCTTAAGAGGGTCAGAGTTACCCCCGGCCTTCAGCGGCGCTTCGCCCGGTTGTACCCGGGGTTCACGTACCGCCAGTGGCCAGGATTCAGCCCCCGTACACACCCTTACGGGCTCGCGGGGACCTATGTTTTTGTTAAACAGTCAGGTCCCCCTTGTCACTGCGACCTGCGGTCCCGGGGGTGTTCCCCAAGACCGCAGGCACCCCTTCTCCCGAAGTTACGGGGCTAATTTGCCGAGTTCCCTGGCCTGGGGTTACCCGAGCCGCCTTGGGCTTCTCACCCAGGAGCACCTGCGTCGGTTCTCGGTACGGGCGCGGGGGCTCGTTCCCCGTCCCCTTTTCACGGGCCCCAGGAGTCGGGCGGACCGGGGAAACCCCCGGCTATTCCCGCCTTCGGCCGGTTCTCGCCGTTACGGCACTCCCCGGCCTTCGACGGTTAAACGGGACGGCGGTCCCGCCCGCCCTATCCCGAGGCGTCGGGGACGGGGCCTGCGTTGCCGCAGAACCTACCCCCGCGGCACGGGAATATTAACCCGTTTCCCTTTCGGCGGGTGCCTATTAGGCCCCGCCTTAGGACCGGCTGACTCCTGGCCTATTGAAGTTGCCAGGAAAACCTTGTCCTTTCCGGCGGAGGGGCTTCTCACCCCTCTTCGCTGCTACTACCGCCGGGATCTTCGTCGACCGCGGGTCCACCGGACCTCTCGGCCCGGCTTCTGCCCCACGGCCGCGCCCCCCTACCGCACTCCGGCCAACGGCCGGAGGCCCGGGGTATCGGCGGCGGGCTTAGTCCCTGTACATCTTCGGGGCCTCCCGCCTCGGCGGGTCCGCTGTTACGCGTTGCTTAGCCGATGGCTGCTGTTAGGCCCACGGCCCCGCTGTCTTGGGCGGGAGACGCCCTTTGAGATTGACACTAAGCCCGCACTTGGGGGCCTTAACCCCGGTCTCGGTTATTCCCGTCTCGGAGCGGAGGCTTACCCCACCGCCCCCGCCTCCCCCCTTCTACGGCGCCGGCAGGTTCGGAGTTTGACCGGGGGCCGGAGCCTTTCGGCTCCCGCACCCCCGATCAGTACTCTACCC
>JAPWVA010000259.1 GCA_028275245.1 Actinomycetota bacterium | reverse complement strand
TAGCGGTGGGGGTCTACCTCCTCCCGCAACACCCTGAGCTCCTCATCGGTGGGCTCGGGGGTCTCCTCCAGCTCCGGCGAGACCAGGAGTTCGAAGCCCGTGTTCTCCTGGACGTCCTTCACGGAATATCCTTTGTGGACTGACTCTATCCGCATCCTCTTGGTCTCGGGGTCGAAGCCCATCACCGCCATGTTGGTGATCACCTTGTAGGGACCGGTACCGGGGGCGAGCCCCGCCTTTTCCCGTGCGCCCGGACCGTCCAGGTAGCCGGGGGTGGTGATGAAGTCCACCCTCTCCACGAATCGCCGGGGGTCCTGCGGGGTTATCACCATGATCCTCCAGGCGAAGGAGCCGAAGTCGTTGGCCCCGCCGGAGCCCGGGAAGCGCACCTTGGGCCGGGACCAATCACCGATGACGGTGGAGTTGAGATTTCCATACATGTCTATCTGGGCGCCTCCCAGGAAGCAGTAATCCACCATCCCCCGTTGCATAGTCTCCATGACGTCGCACATGCCGCTGGCCATGATGGCCTTGTGGAAGGTGCGGGAGTCCCCCACCGATATGGGCATGGTGGGAAGTATAGGTGCCACCCCCCCGGCCTCGAATATGATCACCAGGTTGGGGGAGTGGGTCTTCTGGGCCAGCATGGCGGCCGCGCAGGGTGCCCCGGTGCCCACGGCCACCGCCGCCCCGTCCTCCAGGTAACGGGCGGCGGCGCATATCATCATCTCCATGGTGTTGTAGTCCGCCATCCCTATCACCTCCTGTTGGCGTTGAGGATAAGGTGCTCCTGGGCCCTCAGCTGCATGATGCGCTCGATACCACCGCAAAGTTCCAGGTATTGGTTGAAGTCCTCCACCCCGTAGATGTACTTGTCCAGGAACTTGCGGAACTCCTCGGGGTCCTTCTCCACGTTGAGCCACTGCCGCAGGTGTTCTTCGTCCGAGAAGTACTCGTAGGGCATGTTCCCTGGGTAGCTCCCGAAGGGTACCTCGCACACCGCGTCCACCAGGAAGTAGGGGATGACGGTGGAGGTGGGGTCTTGCCTGATGACCTCGTTAGGGATCAGTCTCTCGGCGGTGATGATGAGGCGCTTGGCGGCCCTGGCCAGCTCTAAGTCGGCTACCGAGATCCCCTTGATGCGGCAATTACCGTACACGTCTGCCTCGTGGACGTGGATTGCGGCCACGTCGGGCCAGAGGGCGGGGTAAAGCACGAACAGCTTTCCGGTGAAGGGGCAACGTGCCACCTTGGCGGCGCTGTTCTTGAAGGTATCGGTGCCCATGAGATTGCGGCCAGGGAGGAAGGATACCCCCATGGCTGCCGCCTTGATGCGCAGGGCCATGGCGTAGTTGCTCCACTCGCAGACCTGCACTTTGCCGCTTTCCATGTAACGTCGGGCGTTGGGGGATAGCCCCCTGGCCTCCAATCCGATGATGTAGGCGATGTCGCAGCGGTCGAAGACCTCGCCTGCTGCCAGGATCTGAAAGTCGTGGGTGGACGTATGACCTGCGAAGATAAGGTTCTTCTTCCGCTGCCTCACTATCTCATGGCATATCGCCGTGGGTATGCGGTTTGCCCCGAAGCCCCCGATGGCGAGGTAGTCCCCGTCGTGGACGAATTTCTCCACCGCCTCCCGGACGCTCATCACCTTGCTTACCATGGCCCGGTTCTTGTGGCGGAAGAACTCCCTCGCCTTATCGGGGTCCGGGTCCATGAACAGTGGTCCGCTACCTTCCGCTACGACCTCGAGCATGCGTCTCCCTCCCTTTCGACCTGTCTCGTTCCGTGTCCCTTCCGGTCCATAAAACTCCGCTTCGTAAGGGTGTCCCACCGTTCTCTCCTCGCTGGGGCGAGTTTGCCCAGAAAGAGGCCGTGGCGCCTCGCCACGGCCTCTTTGCGCTCACCTCCATCCCCGTCGCGAGGGTGTCAGATCTCCGGTCCTCCCTTCAGCCCGAGGATTTGGCGGGCCTCATCGGGAGTGGCCGGCTCCCGGTCGGCGAGCTCCACGATCTTGACGGCCTTCTCCACCTGCTCATAGGAACCCTTGGCCAGGACGCCTTTCTTGACGTAGATGTTGTCCTCCAGGCCCACGCGGATGTGGCCTCCCTCGGCCGCGGCCAAGAAGGCGCCCCGGAATTGGGCGGGTCCCACGCCGCAGGTGCTCCAGGTGGCGTTCTCGGGGATGAGGTCCAAGAACCGCTTGAAGTTGCCGATGTCGTACCAACAACCTCCCAGCACTCCCCAGACGAATTGGAAATGGAGTGGCTCTACGAAGATGCCCTGGTGGCGCACGAAGAGAACGTTGTAGAGGCCGCCCAGGTCGTAGATCTCCAGCTCTGGCTTGGTGCCGCACTCCTTCATGGTCTTTGCGTAATCGATGAGCATCTGGAAGGTGTTAGTGAAGACCGTCTCCCCGATGACCGTGTACTCCTTCCAGTTGCCCAGTGCGAAGTTCATGGAGTTGGTGTTGAGGGAGGCCATCTCCGGCTTGAGCTGCTTCACCACGTTGATGCGCTCCTCCGGGGTGGCTCCGATGCCGATGGCGGTGGAGAGGTTGATGATGATGGGGCATTTCTCGGTGATACCTTTCACGATATCCCGCAGGATGTCGATGCTGGAGGTGGGAAGCCCGGTCTGGGGGTCCCTGGCGTGGATGTGCACTATGGCCGCTCCAGCGTTGTAGCAACGGTATGCCTCCTCCACGAACTCCTCCACTGTGTAGGGAACGGCGGGATTCTGATTCTTCATGGTGGCAGCCCCCGCCAAGGCCGCGGTGATGATGCACTTATCCTGCAAGGACATGGCAACACCTCCCCTTTTCCCGGAACCGCAGGACCGATCTTAAAGCCGTGCCATTATCCTAATACAGCGGTTCACAATAAATCAATTC
>JAPWVA010000257.1 GCA_028275245.1 Actinomycetota bacterium | reverse complement strand
CTCGGGGTATGCCTCGGTCACCAGTGCATCGGGGAGGTGTTCGGCGGAAAGGTGACCCGGGCACCTTACGTGATGCACGGGAAGACCAGCCTCGTTTACCATGACGGGATGGGCATCTTCAGGGGTATTCCCAACCCCTTCCGGGCAGCCCGATACCATTCCCTGGTGGTATCGGAGGAGGGGCTTCCCCCTTGCCTAGCGGTGACCGCCCGCACGGGAGACGATGTAATCATGGGACTCAGGCACCGGGAATTACCGGTGGAAGGCATACAGTTCCACCCGGAGTCTTTCATGACCCCGCAGGGCCTGGACATCCTCCGCAACTTCCTACTGTTCTGTGCCCACTGGTGGGAGGGAAAGGGCAACGGCGGGGAATTGCGGGGACGGGCGATGAAGGACCCTTGGCCGCATAGGGAGGAAAAGGCAGCCGGGTGAGCGCTCGGTCATGGTTCCTTGGACCCAGACGGGGGTGGAAGCGATGGAGAAGCTGGGCACCCGCTTCTTAGTGGAATGCGAGGAATTGGAAGGCGCCCCTTCCATGGAGGATATATTCCACCGCCTGGCTCATCTGCCCTATTCTTGTTTTCTCGACTCCAGCCTGGTGATGCCTCGCCTAGGGCTTTACTCCTTCATCGGGTACCGACCTTTCCTAGTCTTCCTTACCAGGGGTTACGGTTGGACCAGGATATATCGGGACGGGAGCAGGGAATCGGGCAGGGGCAACCCCTTCGAGGTCTTGAGGGAGACTCTTTCCGGGTATGCCCTGGAGGGAGGAAGACCGCCGGAGGGTGTGCCACCCTTGTTGGGGGGATGTATGGGCTATCTCTCCTACGAGCTTGGGAGGTATATAGAGCGGCTTCCCGGTAGGGCCCGGGACGACCTGGGGATCCCCGAGATGTGCCTGGCGTTTTACGACCAGGTCATATCCCATGATCATAGATCGGGAAGGACCTTCGTGGTAGGGCTACATCCCCGCCGTCCGGGAGCCGTCATCCGGGAGGTTATGGAGGACCTGGAGGGGGATATACCTACTTATTCCTTCCGAGGTGGCGGGGGAAAGGTGGAGTTCCGTTCCAACTTCACTCGGGAACGGTACTTGGAAGCGGTGCGGAGGGTCAAGGAATACATATATGCCGGTGATATTTACCAGGCCAACCTCACCCAGCGTTTCCAGGCCCCCATCTGGGAGCATCCGTGGTTGGTCTACCGTCGACTCAGGCGGTTCAACGCAGCACCTTTCGCTGCCTATTTCAACGCGGTGGAGGCCCAGATCCTTTCCTCTTCCCCGGAGCTCTTCTTGCGGGGTGACGGGAGGAAGGTGGAGACCAGGCCCATCAAAGGCACCCGCCGCCGTTCTGAAGACCCGGTGGAAGATGAATGCCTTAAGCGGGAACTGCTCGCTTCCGACAAGGACCGCGCGGAACTCTCCATGATAGTTGACCTGGAGAGAAATGACCTGGGGAGGGTTTGTTCCTACGGGACGGTTGATGTGGAGGAACACGCGGTCATCGAGTCTTATGCCACCGTCCACCACTTGGTATCCACCGTGACGGGCGAGCTCCATCCGGACAAGGACGTGGTGGACCTGCTCAAGGCCACCTTCCCTGGGGGTTCTATAACCGGGGCACCGAAGATCAGGGCCATGGAGATAATAGATGAGCTGGAGCCCAACGCCAGGAGCGTTTACACGGGTTGCGTCGGTTACTTGGGATACGACGGGAGCTTGGAGCTGAACATCGCCATCCGCACGGTGATAGTCAAGGGCGACAGGGCTTATTTCCAAGTGGGCGGGGGCATAGTGGCCGATTCGGTTCCCGAGGACGAGTACCAGGAGACCCTGGACAAGGGCAAGGCCATCTTTCAGGCCTTGAGTTCAGCCCCGAGTTAAGCCCTGGGGGATGCCCCCTAGTTTCCCCGCATCGGTTCACGGTTTTCCGGGCCCAGTTCCCTCGTCACCAGTTCTTGATAGGCCCGGTGGATCAGGGTGGTAAGGGCTCCGGGGCAGGATGGAAGCGGGCTTTCCTCCACCTCCCTCACGGGGAGGATCTCCACCGTGCTATTGGTGAGGAAGGCCTCGTCCGCTTCCAGGATGTCCCTGGGGGAGAACTTCCCTTCCCGGCAGGGGATGGACATGTTCTCGCAGATCTCCAGCACCGCCTCCCGGGTGATCCCTGGAAGAAGGCCGCACTCCTGTTCGGGGGTGAGAACCTCTCCATCTTTTACCAGGAAAAGATTGGAGGTAGTGGCCTCGCACAGGTGCCCCTTCTCGTTAAGGAAAAGCGCGTCGTCATAACCTCGGTCCGACGCTTCCTGCCTGGCCCAGAGGGATTCTAGGTAGTTGGCAGACTTGATCCCGCAGAGGGGTGAAAGGGAATTCCTGGGGAAGGAGGCCAGGCATACCCTCACTCCCTCAAGGTATCGCTTGGGGGGCAGGCCGGGAAGGGGGGTCACCACGATGAAGAGGTTGGGCGCATTGCTCCGGGTGAGGGTCCTGCTTCCATCGTGCAACCCTCCTGTCAACGTGATCCTCACATAAGCGTCCCCGGAACCCACGTTCTCGCCGTAGAGTAAGCGGATGGCTTTGGAAATCACTGCGCTTTTCGCGGGTAGCTCCAGGCGGAGGACCTTGCAACCTTCCTCCAGCCTCCGGAGGTGCCGGTCCAGTCGGAAGGGAAGCCCCCGGTAGGCCCGGAGGGTTTCGAAGAGCCCGTCGCCATACAGGATGGCCCGGTCCAGTACCGGGATCTGGGCCTCCTCCTCGTCCACCAATGTCCCGTTCAACCATATCTTGGCCAATTCCCACCTCCCGGAAGGGCGGTTCCGCCAGCGGGCTGAAAGCCCTCGAGCTCACCCGATCCCCCGGGCCACTATCAGCCAGATACCCGCTGCCGGAA
>JAPWVA010000256.1 GCA_028275245.1 Actinomycetota bacterium | reverse complement strand
CCGTCAGCGCCAAGAGGACGCTCTCGGAGAAGATGAGTCCCCCGGTCAGGCGGAGGTTCCTCTCCATCCTCTCCGGGTACACCTGCAGTCCCTTCATGACCTGGTGGAACTTCACCAGCATGTAATAGAGGAGCATGGTTGAATCCGGGATGATGATCCGCTCCACCGAGGAATGGGAGATATCCCTCTCGTGCCACAAGGCCACGTTCTCCAAGGCCGCCAGCAAGTTCCCCCTCAGGACCCTGGCCAAGCCGCAGATCCTCTCGCAGATCACCGGGTTCCTCTTATGGGGCATGGCGCTGGAGCCCTTCTGACCCTTGGCGAAGGGCTCCTCCGCCTCCAGGACCTCGGTCCTCTGCAGCCCCCTTATCTCCAGGGCGAATTTCTCCAGGCTGGCCCCGGTGATGGCCAGGGCGGCCAGGTACTCCGCGTGCCTGTCCCTCTGGAGGATCTGGCTGCTGGCAGGGGCAGGCTTCAGGCCTAACTTCTCGCAGACGTACCTCTCCACCTCCGGCTCCAGGTGGGCGTAGGTACCCACCGCTCCGGATATCTTGCCATAGTTCACGACCTCCCGCGCCCTCTCGAGCCTACCGATGTTCCTTTGCATCTCGAAGGCCCACAAGGCCAGCTTGTGGCCGAAGGCGATGGGCTCGGCGTGGACCCCGTGGGTCCTCCCTATCATGGGGAGGTCTCGGTAGCGGAGGGCGGATTCCTTCAGGGTGGAGGTGAGCGCCCGGGCCTCCTCGAGGATCACGTCCATAGCCTCCCGCATCTGCAGGGCAAGCCCAGTGTCCAGCACGTCCGAGCTGGTCATACCGTAGTGGATGTAACGGGAGTTCTCCCCCACGTGCTCCGCCACGCAGGTAAGGAAAGCGATGACGTCGTGGTGGACCACCGATTCTATCTCGGCTATCCGCTTAACGTCGAAGGCGGCCTTTTTCTTTATGTCCTCCAGTGCTTCCCAGGGGACTTTTCCCATCCTGGCCCGGGCCTCCACGGCCAGGACCTCGATCTCTAGCCACTTGCGGAACTTGTTATCCTCCTCCCAGATGCTGGATATCCTGGGAAGGGCGTATCGCTCAATCATGACGTTCCTCCGTCGATCACAGCCCACTATTCACCCAGGTTTTTACAATCGCTTTCGCTCTGATCAAGCCCGGCCCTACATCATCCCTCTGCCAGCTTTTTCCTGTAAGCAACGAGCCTCTCCTCCACCCCGGGGTACTTGAGGGAAAGTATGGAGCACGCCAATAAGGCGGCGTTCTGCGCACCGTCGATGGCCACCGTGGCCACCGGTATACCCCTGGGCATCTGTACGATGGATAGTAGGGCGTCTAGTCCACCCAGGTCCTTTGAAGACAACGGAAGACCGATGACGGGACGGGTGGTCCAGGAGGCCACCACTCCGGGAAGATGGGCGGCTTTCCCTGCCGCCGCGATGAATACCTCAATCCCCTCTTCCGGCGCCTTCCTCACGTACTCCATAACCCTCTGCGGCTGGCGGTGGGCCGACATGACGTGGACTTCGGCCTCCACGCCCATCTCCTCCAGAACCTCCATGGCAGGCTTCACCTTCTCCATATCGGAAGGGGAACCCATCAACACTGCCACTCTGGGAGCCATCGCTCACCTCCGTAGGAACCTTCCCGAACCACCTACCGCCCGGCCAGAACAGGCATGGCCGTCACTCGCCAACCCATCAACTTCGCACTCATCAGGGGCCGCTCAACTTACACGTCGCCGTTCATTAGTGCTGGTCAAGGACACCTGAGCCCGAAACCTCCACAAGTTGCGCACCTTGACCCGGTTACCGTTTCCGTAATTATTGGCCACGACGATCCCGCCATCCACCGGGGAAAGGGGTGGGATGAGGAACTTGGAGCGAACCCCCCCTAAGGCCTCCTGTCCCCCGCCACTGAATGGGCTATGTCCCCCCGGTAGTACATGTTCTTGAACGATATGCACTGCACCGCCTCGTAAGCCCTTTCCCTGGCCGCGCCGAAGTCTGGCCCCAGGGCGCTCACGTTGAGCACCCTTCCCCCCGAGGTCAGCACCTCTCCCCGGCTACCCCTCCTGGTACCCGCATGGAAGATGGTGACACCTTCAACCCGTGAAGCCTCGTCCAGCCCCGAAATGGGAAATCCCGTCTCGTAGGTCCCAGGATAACCACCGGAGGCAAGGACCACGGTAACGCAGGGGTCGTCGCTCCATTCCAACCCGGAGATACCTTCCAGCCGTCCCTCCACCACGGCCATCATCACCTCCACGATGTCGGTCTTCAGCCGGGGCAGAAGGGCTTGGGTCTCCGGGTCCCCGAACCTCACGTTGAACTCCAATACCTTGGGCCCCTCGGCGGTCATCATGAGCCCGGCGTAGAGTACACCCCGGTAGAGGATTCCCCGGGAAGCCAGCGCCCTGGCCGTGGGCTCCAGGATCTCCTTCACTATCCGACGGAAGTCCTCCCCACCGATGAAGGGCACTGGGGAGTAGGATCCCATACCCCCGGTATTGGGGCCGGTGTCCCCCTCACCCACCCGCTTGTAATCCTGGGCCGGCTGCATGGGCAGGACCTTCTCCCCGTCCACGAAGGCCAGGACCGATGCCTCCCTTCCCACCAAATGCTCCTCCACCAGCACCCGGTCGCCAGAGGCACCGAACCTCTTATCCACCAGGCAGGCCTTCAGCGCATCATAGGCCTGGCGGTCATCCTGGGCCACCACCACTCCCTTGCCGGCTGCCAGCCCATCCGCCTTTATCACATAGGGGGGTTCCTTCTGTCGCAAACAGCGCATGGCGGCGTCTAGGTCGTCAAACACCTCCGCCTGCGCGGTGGGGATCCCGCTCTCCAGCATGAGCTGCTTGGCGAAGGCCTTGCTGCCCTCCATCCTGGCCGCCTCCGCCG
>JAPWVA010000255.1 GCA_028275245.1 Actinomycetota bacterium | reverse complement strand
GCCCCCTTCCTTAGCCTTTCTCTCCCTGTTCCTGGAGGTCTTGCCCCCTCTCCAGGATGGGTTCTCCAGAGCTGCCCTGGCGGCCTCCTGCTCGGCTTCCTTCTTCGACCTGCCGCTGCCCTTTCCCGCCCTACGGTTACCCACGTATACCGTAGCGTGGAATACCTTCTGGTGGTCAGGCCCTTCCTCCTCGATACGATAACGGGGGAGTATCCCCTTCTCCTTCACCACCATCTCCTGAAGCCTCGACTTGAAATCGAAATCCAGGGACCCGGAGAGGGCACCCTCGATGCGGTTCCGGAAAAGGCGAAGCACCACCTTTCTCGTGACGTCAAGTCCCTTGTCTAGGTACAGGGCGCCTATGAGGGCTTCCAGGGTATCGGCTAAGATGGAAGGCTTCTCCTCCCCCCCATCCGCCCTCTCATCCCGGCTCAGAAGGATATGGGGCCCCAGGCCGATCTCCCGCGCCAGTTCGGCCAGGGTGTTCATGTTCACCAGGTGGGACCTTATCTTGGTCAGTTCCCCCTCGCTGAGTTCCCGGTGGCGCAGAAACAGGTACTCCGAGATGATGAGGTCGAGGACGGCGTCACCCAAGAGCTCCAGTCTCTCGTTGGTCTCTTCCGGTTCGAGGGAGAGCTCGTAGGCGTAAGACCTGTGGGTGAGGGCCCTCTTCAGCAGGTCCTTGTCGCGGAAAGCCACTCCCAGGACCCTCTCTGCACCTTCCCTGGGCCTGGAAAACCAGCTCATGCCCTCATGCCTCCATCTCAGCCAGCAAGGCCTCGGTCCTGCCGGGCAGGCCCTGTCTCACCGCCTCGGCGGCCACCCGGATGGAGTTGCCCACCGCCGTGGCGTCGGAACGTCCATGGGCTATGATGCAAACCCCTTTCACCCCCAGCAGCGGCGCCCCGCCCAGATTGCGGTAATCCATTCTCTCCCTCAGTTTCAGCAGCACCGGCACGAACTCGCCGGCCTTGGACTCTCCCAGGCGCGATACCTCTTCCAGGAGCCAATTCGCCATGAGCGAGGCGATTCCCTCCACAGTCTTCAGGATCACGTTCCCAGTGAAACCATCCGTCACCACCACATCAGCCTTTCCCGAAAGGAGCTCCCGGCCCTCCACGTTTCCCACGAAGTTTATCCTGTGGTCCCCCCGTAAAAGGCGGTGCGCCTCCCTGGCCAGCTCATTTCCCTTACCCTCCTCCTCGCCGATGTTGATCAACCCCACCCTGGGCCACTCACCGCCCTCCGCCAGGGAAGCATACACTGACCCCAGAAGGGCGAACTGCCTCAGATGCTCGGGCTGGCAATCGGGATTGGCCCCGGCATCTAGCAGAAAAACCCGAGAGCCCGCCGAGGGCAGGGGGACGGCGATGGCCGGTCGCTTTATCCCTTTCAACCTTCCCCAGCACAAGGTGGCCGCGGCCATGGCCGCCCCTGTGTTGCCCGCCGACACCATGGCCTGGGCTTTTCCCTCCCGTACCAGCCGGGCGGCCACCGCCACCGAGGAGTCGGGCTTGTGACGGAAGGCCCAGGCCCCTTCCTCGTCCATACCCACTACCAAGGGGGCGTGGACGATGTGTTCCTCCAGGCCATCTCCCCCTCCCAGTTGCTCCAGCTCGGCCCTGATCCTCTCCTCGTCCCCCACCAGCAGCACCCTTATGCCCCATTCCCTTCGGGCTTTCAATGCTCCCTCCACCAAGGCCCGGGGGGCGTGATCCCCACCCATGGCGTCCAGGGCCACGACGATTTCCCCGCGCATGCCACGCTACCTCCCTCGAATGTCTTTTATTCGCTACCTCCCTTGAGAGTCCTTCAAAGCCTGGTCTCGGCATCCCAGCCTCGCGTGTCCCTCCACTTTTAAAAGGCAAAGAAAGAGGGAGGGGTCTCACCCCTCCCTAGCATCATCCCTCCATGACGCTTATTCCACTTCCAGGACCTCTCTCCCGTTATAGGTGCCGCAATGGGGGCAAGCCCGGTGTGGCAGCTTGGGGGAATGACACTGGGGGCATTCCGCCTTGGCAGGCATCCCCAGCTTCCACTGAGCCCTGCGAGAAGCCGTCCTGGACCTGGATTTCTTCCTCTTGGGAACGGCCATGTTCACCTCCCGATCTTCAACTCATACAGGTAAAAAAATATATTACCCGCTTCCCCCGGGGTCAAGCGCCTCCTTCTCCCTCGGCCTCGAGCAGGGCCCGCAAGGCCTCCCAGCGGGGATCGACGGCCTCCCTTATGCAGCCACACTCACCCCGGTTGAGGTTCTCCCCGCATACGGGGCAGAGCCCCCTGCACTCCTCCGAGCAAAGGCGCTTTATGGGTAGACTCAACATTATGGCGTCATTGACCAGCACAAAGAGGTCCACCATGTTGTCCTGGATCACGTAAGCGTCCTCCTCCGGCACCTCCATCCCCTGGGGAAGCCGCTTCTCTAGCTCGTCCACCACCTCGAGGCCGGGGCGCCGGTAGAACTCGTCCACCCTCAGGTCCAGCTCCCGGTGATAGCTCTCCAGGCAGCGGGTGCATTCCATGCTGACCCAGCCGCCGATGCTCCCGGTTACCCTGATCCCGTCCGGGTTGCTCTCCAGCACGAAATCCAGGTGCACGTCGCCGCACCCCCGGGATTCGAAAATGCCTCCCTCCCCCACCCCCAGGGAAAGGTCCAGGGAAACCCTCTCCCGAGAGTACACCTTCTTCTGCAGGTTCTCCACCGGGACCCTCAGGGCCCTGAACTCGGTGCTCATGTCCACCCCATCCTTTCAGACTGAAATCCTGCTCTCCAGTTATAAGCTCTTCCCACGCCAGCAATCTATGGAAGGAACGCGAAAGGGCATGTTCTTTTCTTAGAGGATGACGGTGAAGGTCCTGACGGCGTTCCTTTACTGACGGTGTTTCGAAATTAAAAGTCAAGCAATATCATTTTATCTAAACCCGGGACACGGCAC
>JAPWVA010000254.1 GCA_028275245.1 Actinomycetota bacterium | reverse complement strand
GAGCCCGGGGGTCTACGGGATGTGGGCTGGGTGAGGGAGCCCGGGGGCGGCGCGAGGTTCGCCCGCCCGGCGGGCCAGGGGTATGGGGATAGCCGGGAAGGAGTCCTCGTCCTCCCGGTCATGCGAGCCCCGGGCAGGAATCTGCGGGCCTTTTCACCGTGATGGGATTGGCACTATAAATAATTCTTGCACCGGATGGGCCCTTTGCACCGGATGGGCCCCCTTCCGCCTCCCCGGCGGTGTCCGAGGATGGGGCTGGTTGTACTGGCATCGCCGGGTGGCCGGGAGATCCCCTGCCTGCCGGCTAAACGGCGAGCCGGGACACGGGTAGGGATGACGTGTCCGGACGTGTGCCGGGCAGCCTGGGTCCTGGCGGCGGGAAGCGAGGGGAAAGGACGAGGAAAGGAGGTAATGATGCCCGACGGCATCCTCTCCAAGTCCCAGGCCGAGGTGGCCCTGGACCTGGTGAAGAGCTACCTAGATTACGCCGGCGAGGAAGCCCGGGAGAGGTACAGAGAGGCTGACGCCTTCTTCGCGCTGTTCGAGAAGGCCTACAAGCTCATCATGGACGTGTCGGAGCGGCGCAAGCCACAACCCGGCTTCCACGCGGGGTAAGGGGCCGCCCCGAGGTCACCGGAAAAGAAATCGCGGGGAGGTACCCTTCAAGCCGATGCCTTCCCGGCCCCGGTTGAGGCCGTCAACCTGGCTCCCAGGGGACTCTTCTGCAAATCCAGCTCTATCCGGTTTATCTGCTGGGATATGAGCTTCTTTAGGAACTGGAAGACAGCGAACCTCACCAACTGGCTCAGCATGGAAGCCCTTTCCCTTTCCTTCTTGCCGCGCCTGGCAGCTTTGCGCCCGGTGGGCCTGGGCTTTACCCTCTTCCTTTTCCCGGCCTTCTCGCCCTTGCGACGGGCCTCGGAACGACGCTGTGCCTCCCGCACCATCTTCTCCAGCCTTTTCCTCCGGCGCCGCCGTCGCCAGAGGAACAGTACGGCAAGCCCGCCCAGGAAGGCCAGGGTTGCTGGCCAGTTGTACTGCTGGACGTCCTCCTCCTGCGCCATGCAGTGTTGCACCTCCTTTCCCCCTCCGGCAGACCACTCCCCCGATGTTGCTGTTATTATACCCGTCGGAAGGGATGGGGCGGCGGGAAGGCCATGGCCGCGGAAAAAGCTCGCCGGCTAGGAGTGCGGCAAGCCTTTCCTGTGCACCCCTTCCCACCAAAAAGTGGGTTCATCCCAGCCCTGACCCTGAGGTAAAGGGTGCGGCAAGCCTTTCCTGGGCCCCCTTCCCACCGCGTCAGGGCGCACAGCGGGGCCGGCCTGGCCCGGGTGGAATCACGTGTCGGAGGGGACCATCGTTGCCGTTGACGGGCGTTTCCTGGGGCGATTATCTTTATCTGGCCGCTCCGGGGGAGGCCCTATGGGGAGGTGGACCAGGAAAACGCCGGTCGGATCGGAGCCGGGAAGGGGTGGGAGTTTTGCCGGAATCGGGTAAAGGGACGGGAAAGAGGAGCCTGGAGGCCGCCGGAAGGGCGATCCGGGAGCCCCGCCTCCTGGCCCAGGTATCCCTTTCCACCGTCCCCCTCAATTTCATGTTCTACTTCCTGCTTCCCGGCACGCCGGCCTTCCTTTACTTTCCATTGCTCCTGGCGGGCTATTCCGTCAACTTTTGCCTTCTCTATCATGGCTGGTTCCGGGCAGCCTCCCTCTTTAAGGGGAAGGGTTCCAGGGAGGCCCCGACCCCGCTTTCGGTCCACGTGCGACTCGTCACCTGGACCGGGCTGGCAGTAGGAGTCCTTCACGTGCTCGGTTTCATGGTGGCCCAGACCCTCACCGGCCTCCTCGTCAGCTACGTGGCCGCTGGCGCGGGGGAAGGAAGCGCCGTGGCGCTGAGCGTCATCTATTTCTACCTTGCCTACCTGGTGGCCGACCTGGTGCTGGTCTTTCTGGCGGTCACCCCTCAGGTGATCCTATACGGGAAGGCTGTTCAGGTGGAGGCGGTCATCCGGGAGTCCTACCAGTGGATAAGGGAACGTTACCGCCCCTCCCTGGCCCTGTATGTCCTTCCCGACCTGGTGGTGCGTACCCTCTACCTGGGCGTCTCCCTGCTCCTTTACTACCTACCCCGCTGGGAGGGTTTCCTAGTGGCGTTGTTGCTCCTCATGGCGCTGCTGGAGGGGGCCAAACTCACCTTTATCGCCGCTGCCTTCAATGACTTTTACGGGGAGGGGGAAAGGGAAAGGAAGAAAACCAAGGGACCCAGGTCGTCCAGGAGTTCCCGGGGATAGGACCCCAGGCGACGGGGGCGGTCCCGAGGATACATCCCAGCCCAGGCTTCGAACGGGTGAGACCGCAGGCACCAGCCCCGCGGGTATCCTGACAGGGAAAGGAAAAAACCGGCCTGCACATCGCGCGAGGGCCGGGCTTCCTTTCAATTAAGAAGGGGTTCTATCTGGTTCCTGATCTTGAACTTGATGCGGCAGAGGGCGTTGTCCACCACCTTGGTGTCCCGGTTTATCTCGTTGGCGATCTCCTTGTAGGACTTGCCCTCCAGGTAGGATACGAGTACCCTCCACTCCAGGTTGCTTAGCTTCTCCCGTAGTAGGCTTATGGCCCTCCTCAACTCATCCTCGTGGATGAAGAGGTCCAAGGGGTCCTCCGTCTTCACGTGGATGCCGTTGCCGGGATAATAGACCGTCTCCCCGCCGTCGTCCACGATGTGGGGTTCCAAGGGGCGGTAGCAGCTGAGGGGGTTGTGCTTTTTCCTGGTATGGGTCTTGACGGCCGTGATTATCTGGCGGGTTATGCAGAGCACTGCGAAGGAGCGGAAGGAACAGAGGCTCTCAAACTTGTAATCACGGATAGCTTTGTAGAGGCCGATCATCCCCTCCTGCACCGTGTCGTCGTGCTCGGCGCCCTCCAGGAAGTAGGACTTGGCC